>DATBFF010000188.1:0-23675 GCA_036558625.1 Mycobacterium sp.
CCTCGACACCTAGGCCAAGCAGCGCGTCGCGCCGCGCCACCCGCATCGGGGCGATGTCGTGCACGGCAAGACCGTGCCGGGTACGCAACCGCCAACTCACCGCCGCCGTGCCCAGCCGGGCATGCCATGGCCAGCGCAGGCCGCGGACCGGACATCGCCGACCGGTCACCATGTCAGCGCCGCGATCCAATTCGGCGACCATCAGCGGAAGCTCCGCCGGATCCAGCGAGCCGTCGGCATCGAGCACCGCCACGATCGGGGTCGTCGCGGCCACGACCCCCGCGTGCACCGCCGACCCGTAGCCCGGTCTGCGCTCGGTGACCACCTGAGCGCCGTGGCTGCGCGCGACACAGGCAGTGTCGTCGGTGCTGTTGTTGTCGACGACGAGTGCGGTGTACCCGGGTGGGATCCGGGCCAGCACCCCGGGCAGCGACTCCGCCTCGTTGAGGCACGGCAGTACCACCGTGACAAAACTCTGGAGCATGACTGTCGACGTTAGACGCCGGAGTCACCTCGCCGCCGGAACGGTATTCCACGCGGGAAAGTGCGAGTGGACACCACGCGGACTACCGTTCCGGCATTCAGCGGCGCAGCGGGGCGGTGGCGAACTCCTCGAGGCCCGCCTGAGGGTCGACGGCCGCGCTGAAGCCGAGCATCTGACGCGCTCGCGCCGGGTCGGCGACGATGTGGCGGACGTCTCCGCTGCGGTACTGCCCGGTCACCTCCGGGGACGGTCCGCCGCTGGCACGTGCCAGCGCTTGTGCGACTGCCCGAATCGAGATCGGTTCCCCCGAGCAGACATTGGCGGCGGCGAAGCCGGTCGACACCCGGTTCACCGCGGCGACGTTGGCTGCCGCGACGTCGTCGACGTGCACGAAATCGCGCATCTGCCCGCCGTCTTCGAACACCTGGGGCGGCACCCCTTTTTCCAGCGCCGACCGGAAGATCGCGGCGACCCCGGAATACGGGGTGTCGCGCGGCATGCCCGGGCCGTACACGTTGTGGTACCGCAATGCGATCACGCCGCCCTGAGTAGCTTCCGCCCAGGCCAGCGCGTAGTGCTCCTGTGCGGCCTTGCTGGCCGCATACAGGCTGCGCGGGGCCACCGGCGCGTCTTCGTCGACCAACCCCCAGGCCAGTTCTTCGCCGCCCAGTGGGCAGCGGTGCTCGAAGACCCCGGCCTCCAGATCCGCCCGGCGACGCGGCAGCGGCATTACCGGGCCGTGCACCGGGCAGTCGTAGCGGCCCTGCCCGTACACCACCATCGACGACGCCAGCACCAGGCGCCGGCAACCCGCCGCGTACATCTGTGCCAGCAGCACCGTGGTCGCAAAGTCGTTGTGCCCGCCGTAGGCCGGCGCGTCCGCGGCGTTCACCCCGGCGCCGACCATCGCCGCCTGATGGCACACCACGTCGACGCCGACGAGCAGCGGCGCCAGCGCGTCGGCGTCACGCACGTCGGCGCGGTGACATCCGGGCGGCAGTTCTGCGCCCGGACCGTGCGCGGCCGGCAGCATCACGTCGACGCCGACGACGTCGTGGCCGTCGGCCACCAAGGCTTCAGAGACGCGCGCCCCGATGAACCCGGCCGCGCCGGTCACCAGCACCCTCACGGCAGCTCGAACGGCAACGTGACGCCCTCGTGCGGGCTGCAGTGCGTGCAGGCTCGCTCGCTGTTCACCGCTGCTATCGCGTCGCGCACCACCTGTTTGAAGGGGGCGAGATTGCGCTCGAATTCGGTGAACACGTCCACGGCCCGCACCCCCGACCCGACGTCGATGCCGGCATCGAGATCGGTGACCAACGCAATTGCGGCGTAACACATTTCAAGCTCGCGGGCCAGTACCGCCTCGGGATAGCCCGTCATGTTGACCAGTGAGAAACCCTGTGAGGCGAACCACTGGCTCTCGGCGCGGGTGGAAAACCGCGGCCCCTGCACCACCACCATCGTGCCGCCGTCGACCACGCCCGACGCGAGCGCGGCCTTGCGCAACGCCGGGCAGTACGGGTCGGCGAACGCGACGTGAATTCCGCCCGAGTCGAAGTACGTGTCGTCGCGGCCCGTGGTGCGGTCGACGAGTTGGTCGGGCACCACCATCGCCCCCGGCCCCAGTTCGGCGGTCAGGCTGCCGACCGCGCACGGGCCGAAGACACGTCGCACGCCGAGTTCGCGCAGCGCCCACATGTTCGCGCGATACGGCACGCTGTGCGGCGAGAATTCGTGCTTGACGCCGTGCCTGGGCAGAAACGCAACCTCGTGGTTGCCGACGGCGCCGATGATGATCGGCGCGCTCGGCGGCCCGTAGGGCGTCGCCACCTCGACGGCGCGGGCGTCGTCGTCGAAAAACGTGTAGAAGCCGCTGCCGCCGATCACTCCTAAAATTTTTTGCTCCTCGCGTCCGCAGGCATCCGCCCATTGTCGGGCATGGAACGATTTGCGTCGTGGCCAGCTTCACGCAGTGGATCGAGGGCGCGCGCCCCCGCACGTTGCCGAACGCCGTTGCGCCGGTGATCGCGGGCACCGGCGCGGCTGCATGGCTGCACGCCGAAGTGTGGTGGAAGGCGCTGCTGGCGCTGGTGGTGGCGGTCGCGATGATCATCGGCGTCAACTTCGCCAACGACTACTCCGACGGCATCCGCGGCACCGACGACGACCGTGCCGGGCCGGTGCGTCTCGTCGGATCACGCCTTGCCGCACCACGAGCCGTGTTGGCGGCCGCAGCGGTGAGTCTGGCAGTCGCGGCGGCCGCGGGCGTGGCGCTGGCGGTGGTCAGCGGGCCGTGGCTGATCGCGGTGGGTGCCGGCTGCCTCGTCGGGGCGTGGTTGTACACGGGCGGGTCGCGGCCGTATGGCTACCGCGGGCTGGGTGAGCTGGCCGTGTTCGTGTTCTTCGGGCTCGTCGCGGTGCTCGGCACGCAGTACGTGCAGGCGCTGCGGGTCGACTGGGTGGGCGCGGTGCTGGCGGTGGCGACGGGGGCGCTGTCGTCGGCGGTGCTCGTCGCCAACAATCTGCGCGACATCCCGACCGACGAGCGCAGCGGCAAGCTCACGCTCGCGGTGCGACTCGGCGATGCCCGCACGCGGCTGCTGTATTACGCACTGCTGGGTGTGCCGGGCCTGGCGACACTGGTGCTCGTGCTCGCAACACCTTGGTGCGCAACGGGTTTCGTGGCCGCCCCGTTCGCGGTCCGGGCCGCCGCGCCGGTGCGCCGCCGGGCCGGCGGGCGCGAGCTCATCCTGGTATTGCGCGACACCGGGCTGACACTGCTGGCGTGGTCGGTGGCTGTCGCATTGGCGTTGGCGCTGGCCCGCTAGCGCGAGCAGGCACGCCAGCCTAATCCTCTTGTGCCGGAGGCGTTTCCCCGCGCAGACGGGCCTGCAACTGCTCGCGGTCCCGGCGACGGCGTTCGTCGAAGGATGCAATGCTGGCGGTCGCCCGGTGGCGCAGCGGTGTGAAGATCCAGATGCCGAGCGGCAGCGCGATCACGATCGCGAATGCGACCGCGACATAGATCGGAAAGTCGTCGACGCCGGCCAGCCGCGCGACGCCATAGATCACCGCCGCCAACGCGGCGGCCAGTAGCAGCCGCGCCAGCGCATACAGGCCGACGTCGCGCAACATCCGCGGAGCGGACAGGTTTTGCGGCACGGTGGTCACCTTCTCTTCGCCACTGGCTCTTCGCCCGAGAGGCTCATCGCCGCGCAAGCGCTCACGGGCCCGAGCCTAACGACGACGCGTATATTCGACCCAAGGAGGTGTTCGCACTGGTTTCCCTGGTCATCGCTCTGCTGATCTTCGTCGGCCTCATCTACGGCGGCTGGCGGCTGATACTTGCGGCTCGTAACGCCCGGCCCAAGACCCGGGTGATCGGCCCGGACGACGACCCGGAATTCCTCTGGCGGCTCGGCCAGGACGGGGATCCCAAGCCTTAAAGGAACGCCTCGCGCCGGTTCGCACCCGGAAACCCGTCGGCGACAACCGCAGCCAATTCGATCAGCGCCTCGCGCGTTTCCCGCCTGAGCTTGTCGAGACTTATCTCGGCGCCCTCTTCCAGATGCGGATCGAACGGCACCAGCCGCACTGCACGGCAGCGCCGGGAGAAGTGGTCGACGACCTTCTGCATGTCGACTTTGCCGGACCGCGGCCGCACCGCATTGATCACCGCGATCGAATTGCGCACCAGCTCCTCGTGCCCGTGCGCGTCCAGCCAGTCCAGCGTCGCCGAGGCACTGCGGGCACCGTCCACGGAGCCCGAGCTGATCACGATCAGCGCGTCGGCCCTGGCCAGCACCGCCGCCATCGCGGAGTGCATGAGCCCGGTGCCGCAATCCGTCAGCACAAGGCTGTAGAACCGTTCGAGAATGCCGAGCGTCGCGCTGTAGTCGTCGGAGCTGAACGCCTCCGACACCGCGGGATCGCTTTCGGAGGCCAGCACCTCGAGTCGGCTCGGCCCCTGCGATGTATAGCTGCGCACATCGCTGTAGCGCTCGATGCCCTCCGCGTCGCGCAACAGGTGGCGCACCGTGGCCGGGGTTTCCAGCGGCACCTTCTGGCTCAGCGTCCCGCGGTCGGGATTCGCGTCCACCGCGACCACGCGGTCCCCGCGTATCGAGGCGAACGTCGCGCCGAGCGTCGCGGTGATCGTCGTCTTACCGACGCCGCCCTTCAGCGACAGCAGCGCGATCCGGTAACAGCCGGCCAGGGGCTGGTTGACCTGGGCGAGGAGGCTGATGTGGTGCCTGACACGCGGGCTCTCCCCGACGTTGACCAGTTTGAACGACGCCAGGTAGAGCCATCGGCGCCAGCCCGACGACGGCGGCGGTTTGACCTGGCGGAGCAGCGCGGCCGTCGACAGATCCCTCGACGACGGCGGCAAGGCAGGGGGCGGGAACGCGGGCTGCGGGAACCCAAGGGGCGGCGTGGCCGCGGTCCAGTCAGGCGGCGGCTGCTGTGTCTGGCGGCCGTTGCCTGCGCTGATCGGGGGCGCGCCCGGTGTGTCGGTGTAGCGCTGCTGCGCGCGGAAGCCTCCGGTGTCGATCCCGTCAGGCACGCGTCTTGTCCCCCTCGTCATGTGTGGCTCGCCTGTCACCGACCCTAGCGACTATCCAACGCCGGCGTACGAGTGCAGGCCCACCGTCACCAGGTTGATGAAGAACAGGTTGAACACCATCGCGACAAAGCCCACGACGTTGATCCACGCCGCTCTCTTGTCGCGCCAGCCCGCGGTGGAGCGGGCGTGCAGGTATGCCGCGTACACCACCCATGCGATGAACGAAACGGTTTCCTTCGGGTCCCATCCCCAGTACCGACCCCAGGCCTCCTCGGCCCAGATCGCACCGAAGATCACGCCGAAACCGAACACCGGGAACGCGAAAATCGTTGTCCGGTAAGCGATGCGGTCGAGCGTCTGGGCGTCGGGCAGCCTGTCGACGATCCGCGGAATCGCACCGTCCGCGCCCGGTTCGCCGAAGCGCGACATCCTGACAAGAAACAGGATGCTGGCCACGCCGGCGACCAAGAAGACACCCGATCCCAGGCTGACCACAGACACGTGAATGGGCAGCCAGTAGCTCTGCAGCGCAGGCATCACCGGTGCGGCGTTGGTGTAGAGCCAGCGGCCCGAGACGGTCAGCAGGATCAACACAGGCAACAGCACGAACACCCACAGCGGACGGTATTGCGGGCGGCGCAGCACGATGGTCGCGGCGACGAGCCCCGACAGACATGTCAGGTTGATGAACTCGTACATGTTGCCCCACGGCGCGCGCATGGTCGACCAGCCGCGCAGCACGATGCACGCGAACAACAGCGTGATCCCGACATACACCAGGCCCAGCCCGGCCCGGCCGATGGTTTCGTCGAGCGGGCGCCGTGGCGCGTCGACGACGACGCCGGGGGTTTCACTGTCGGCAGCCACACCGGCGGGAACCAGCTCACGCTCGTATGCGCGACGGCTGCGCTTGTACGCCAGCTCGACCGCCAACAGCAGCAGCCCGCCGATCAGCACGACCACCGACGCCGTGAACGCCAAGTCGGAGTAGCGCGCCAGTGCCGCGTCGACATGCACGGTATTCAAGAGGTCCTCCCAGCCATCGCCGGCTCGTCCGTCGGCAATTCACATCCCGCCGTCAATCGCGTGCAGAGCCGCTCGAACTCGTCGCCCCAGCCCGAGTTGTCGGTCCGCGCCAAGCCGCCAAGCTCGACGTTTACCGTACCGGGGCTCTCGGACTGAATGATCCGGACCCAGATCCGCCGCCGGCGGATCACCAGCGACACCAACAGCCCGGCCATCATCGTCAGCGCGAACACCAGCACCCAGGTCTGGCCGGGGTCGTGGGACACCTGCAGGTTGACGAACGGCACCGCGCCGTCGAACCGCACCATCGTGCCGTCGTCGAGTTTGACCGTCTCGCCGGCGCGCAGATTGACCCGCGCGAGTTTGGTCAGCCGACCCTGGTCGATCAGTCGATGGTCGAGCATGAACAGCGATTGCGGCCGCCCGGTGTCCAGGCCGGTGTCGCCGCGGTAGACGTCAACGGCGACGGCTGGGTTGCGCAGCGCCGGATAGCTCGACGACAGCAGCGTCCCGTCGAGCTGTTCGGTGGGCGCGAGCAGCCCTTGGATCGCGATCTGATGCTTGCGGCGTTGGTCCGCGTCGGGATACATGCCGCCCGGCGGGTCGATGCGCACCACGCCCGACGACAGCAGCGTGCGCGGGTCCTCGGGGCGCCACTGCACCGTTTGCGTGCGCGTCTGCCCGTTCGGGAATGCCACCGTGAACGTCGGGGCGTAGCCGTGGCCCTGCAGGTAGATCCGGTCACCCTCGATGCGCAGCGGGTGGTTGACTTCCAGGTGATAGGGCCGCCACGTTCCGGTGGTGAGGTCGTCACCGGCTTGGTAGTCGATGCTGGCGGCGAACGAGTTGGCCTGGCCAGACGGTAGGTAGTTTGCCTGAAAGTCGTTGACCCGCAGGCAGATTGGGTTGAGGTCGGTACCGTCGACGGTGTTGCCGGCGCGAAACGAGTCGAAAGCAGCCGGGGAGGCCGAGCAGAAGCCGGGCCCGCCGTCGGCGATGACGATGACGTTGCCTTCGTAGCCGAACAGCTTTCCGACCGCCACCGCGACGAGCAGACCCAGCAGCGAGAAGTGGAAGACGAGGTTGCCGAACTCGCGCAGATAGCCCTTCTCGGCAGATATTTCCGTGACATCCTCGTTGTGACGGGTGATGCGGCGCCAGCCTTTGAGCCTCTGCGAGATCTGCGCGGCCAGCGCGTCCGGCTCGCCGCGCAACCGGCTGTGGGCGTGCTTGGGCAGCCGGGCAAGGTTACGCGGCACCGGAACCGGTTGCGCCCGCAGGCTTTTCACATGCTCGAGCATCCGCGGCAGCAGGCAGCCGACCAGCGACACGAATAGCAGCACGTAGATCGCGGTGAACCAGAAGCTGGAGAACACGTCGAACGCCTGCAACCGGTCCAGCCAGGGCCCGATGTGGGGATGCTCGGCGATGTAGGCGGCGACCTTCTGTTCGTTGAGGCTGCGTTGGGGCAGCAGTGCGCCTGGGATCGCCCCGAGCGCAAGCAAAAACAGCAGCGCCAGCGCGGTGCCCATCGACGTCAGCGCGCGCCAGGTGTTGCGGGTCCACGCGATGGCGCGTGTCATATCGGCAGCCTTGCGTCGGTGACGAACGCGTCACGCACCCAGGAGATGAAGTCGTTCCAGACGCCGGTCAGCAGCGCGAGCCCCACTACGATCAGCAGTACGCCGCCAAAGATCTGGATCGCGCGCGTGTGGCGGCGCAGCCAGCCAAGACCCTGCACGGCGCGGGCGGACCCGAAGGCCAGCAGCACGAACGGGATACCCAAACCCAAGCAGTACGCGATGACCAGCAACACACCGCGCGCGACGCTGGCGCCATCGGTGGCCGACGCGACCGTGATCACGCCGGTCAGCGTCGGGCCCAGGCACGGCGTCCAGCCGAGCGCGAACACCGCCCCGAGCAGCGGCGCGCCGACCAACGTCGATACTTGGCGCGGCGTGAACCTTGCCTGGCGCTGCAGTGCCGGGATGAATCCGACGAACACCAACCCCATCACGACGGTCAGTGCTCCGCCAATACGTTGCAGCACAACCTGATTGGTGATCAGCGTGGTCGTCATCCCGAGTACGGCGACTGTGCCGAGCACGAACACGGCGGTGAAGCCGGCGACGAACAGTGCCGCCGATCCGGTCACCCGCCAGCGCCCGGTGCGCAACGCGACTCCGCCGGCCGCGTCGTCGTCGACGTCCACCACGGCCGCAAGGTACGACAGGTATCCGGGCACCAGCGGCACCACGCACGGCGACGCGAACGACACCAGGCCCGCCAGCACGCTGACACCCACCGCGACGAGCAACGGTCCGGCGGCGGCCAGTTCGCCGAATCCGGTCACTGCGCTCCCGGACTGTCGGGCTCTGCGGCCAGTCGCGCTACGACGGGCGTCAGGTCGGGCGCAAGCAGTTCGCGCAAGAACACCGCCGCCACCCGGTGTCGGCGGTCGAGCACGAGTGTCGACGGGATCACTGTGGTCGGATACTTGCCGCCGAACGCGATCATCGTGCGCATCGACGGGTCGTAGATCGACGGGTAACTGATCTTGCGGTCGACGACGAAATCGCGTGCGGCGTCACGGTTGTTGTCACGCACGTCGATACCGAGAAAAGCGACGCCTTGGCGGTGCGTCGCGTTGTACACCTGCTCGAGTTGGCTGATCTCCGAGCGGCACGGCCCGCACCACTGGCCCCAGATGTTCACGACGACGACTTGGCCGGCGAAGTCGTCGAGCGAGATCGTCTTCGCGGGGTCCATCAAACTCGGGCCTTCGAGTTTGCCTGGGCGGCTGCGCTTTTCCGGCGGGTTGTAGTAGATGTCGGTCTTGCCCCCGGGTGCGACGAATTCGAACGTGCCGCCCTGTTCGACGGCGTCGTGGCCGGTGGAGCAACCGGCCAGCACTGCGGGCAGGATTGCGGCCAGGGCGATCAGCCGGCTCCGCTTTCTGCTCGTCGCGCAAGCGCTCATCGCACGTCAGCTGCCGGTTCGGAATACGCGATGTCGACCAGTTCGTCGCCGTCATATACGAACGACGTCAGCGACGCCAGTCCACACTGCCTCTTGCGGGGGTCGTGCCAGAGCCGCTTGCCTGAAAGATGCTGGCGCAGAGTCCATACCGGGAGCTGATGACTCACCAGTACGGCTTCGTGGCCCGCTGCTTTGGCGCGGGCTTTGTCCAGCGCCGTGCTCATTCGCGCGGCGATGTCGTTGTACGGTTCGCCCCAGGACGGCTTGAAGGGATTGCGCAGTTTCCACCACACTCGCGGGTCACGCAGCGCGCCGTCACCCGGAGATACCCGACGTCCCGCGAAGAAGTTCGTCGACTCGATCAAATCCGGATCGGTCTGCACGTCCAGGCCGTGGCGCGCCGCGATCGGCGTCGCGGTTTCGTGCGCGCGCTGAAGCGGGGACGCCACCACGAGCACGATGTCGTTGTCCGCCAACGCGTCTGCGACCGTGCGCGCTTGTGCCCCTCCGGTTTCCGACAGCCCGTAACCTTCGAGCCGACCGTAGAGAATGCCCTCCGGGTTGTGTACTTCGCCGTGGCGCAGCACATGCAGCGTCGTCGTCTCGGCCATCACACCTCCGGCCTGGGGGCCGTTCTGGCGGCCTCGGCCGCGGCGGGCAGGGCGGCTTCGATGCGCCGGAAGGCCTCTTCGTCGAGAACCGCTGAGACGAACCAAGTCTCGAACGGGCTCGGTGGCGGGTAGATGCCACCATCGAGCAGGGCGTGGAAGAACGCCGGGTATCGCCAAATCTGGCTGGCCTTCGCGGACGCGAAGTCGGTGACGGGACGGTCACCGAAGAAGACCGAGAAGAAGTTACCTGCTTGCGGGATGGCATGCGGCACACCAGCTTCCGCGAGGGCGTCGTGAAGCAGCTCGACCAGCCGGTCCGCGTTCCGATCTAGTGCCGCGTAGACGTCGTCGTCGGCTGCGCGCAGCGTCGCCAACCCGGCCGCCACGGCCACCGGGTTACCGGACAGGGTGCCGGCCTGATACACCGGCCCCAGCGGTGCGAGACGCTCCATCACCTCCGCGCGTCCGCCGAACGCGGCGGCCGGCAGTCCGCCGCTCATCACCTTGCCGAATGTGTAGAGGTCGGCGGGCACGGGGTCCAGCCCGTACCAGCCCGAGCGGCTGACCCGAAAACCGGTCATCACCTCGTCGCTGATCAACAGGGCACCCGCGTCTTCAGTGATGCGGCGCAGGGCCGCGTTGAAGCCCGGTTCCGGCGCGACGGTGCCCATGTTGCCGGGGCACGCCTCGGTGATGAGGCCGGCGATTTCGTCGCCAAATCGTGAGAAAGCCTGCTCGACGGCCTCGACGTCGTTGTACGGCAGCACGATCGTGTCGGCCGTTGTCGCGCCCGTGACACCGGGCGACGATGGCAGCCCCAGCGTCGCCACCCCGGAGCCGGCGTCGGCCAGCAACGCGTCGACGTGGCCGTGATAGCAGCCTGCGAACTTGGCGATCTTGGAGCGGCCGGTGAACCCGCGGGCCAGCCGCACGGCGCTCATCGTGGCCTCGGTGCCCGAGTTGACCAGGCGCACCCGCTCAGCCGGGGGCACGCGACGAGTGATCTCGACGGCGAGCTCGGTTTCCGCGGCGGTCGGCGCGCCGAACGACAGGCCCTTGGCAGCGGCGTCCTGCACGGCCTCGACGACCGCGGGGTGGGCATGGCCGAGAATCATCGGCCCCCACGAACACACAAGGTCGACGTAGCGGTTGCGGTCGGCGTCGACGAGCCAGTAGCCCTCGGCCGACGCGATGAACCGCGGGGTGCCACCCACCGAGTTGAACGCACGCACCGGCGAGTTCACCCCGCCGGGGATCACCAGGGACGCCAGGGCGAACAGCCCCGCCGAGACCGGGGTGCGCGCAGGGGCATCGTCACCCCGGATCTGCTCAGCGCTGGACATGGCCACCAGTGTCCCAGCCCGCGCGCGGATGTCGACTACAGGGTGTAGGAGGCCCGCGGCCGCGAGCAGTTCTGTCCGCGGACGCCGGTGCCAGCGGATAATCCAAAGCAGCCGGCAGAGCCAGGAGGTGATTTGAAATGTCGAGGCGTGACAAGCCACAGCGCGAGCGCTTGAGCGACAAGCTCAGGCGCGAGACCGAGAAGCCGTGGCAGCAGGATCCCTACCTGAGCAGCGCGGGTGATGGACCAGGCGTTTGGGTCGACGACGGGGACCGAGACGACAGCTAACCGGTGGCTTGCGCACGCGCCAGCGCGAACACCGGGTGGTCGGCGGCGTCGGGCAGCTCGCGGAACTGGTCGTCGACGTACTTGCCGACTTTGGCTTTGTAGGCGTCGAGTATGGGCTTGCGCAGGTCCACGGGCGTCTCGCTGGCCCGGTACGCGGTGCCGCCGAGCTTGATCTCGGGGTCGGCCCGCACGTTCTTCACCCACTGCGTCTCGCCGTACGCAGACACCAGGTACTTGACGCCGTCGACCTCGATCGGGGTGACGGGAATCTTCTGCGGCTGCTTCGTCGCCCGCTTCGTCACGACCAGTGTCTCGAACGGTCCGAGGCCGATGGCCATGGCGATCTTGTTGAATACTGTGCGGTTGAACCACGACGGCTTGAGATAGGCCATGGCTACGCCTACCCCGTCAGCGTCAGCGCGAACACCGGGTGGTCGACCTCGTCCGGCAGTTTCCGGAAGTAGCCCTCCACGACGCGACCGGCCTTCTTCTGGTAGGCGACCAAGATGGCGTTGCGGCTCCCGATCGGAACCTCTGACGCGACGTAGGTGTGGGTTCCCGACCTCTTACTGATCGTGACGTTCGGGTTGGCGCGGACGTTCTTCACCCACTGCGACTCACCGCGCGTCGACACCAGGTACTTGATGCCTTCGATGTCGACGGTGACGACCGGGATATTCTGCGGCTCCTTGCTTCCGCGCTTGATGACGGTCAGCGTTTCGGTGTCGGAGATGCCGAGCGCCATCGCGATGGGGTTGAAGATCTTGGCGATGAACCACGGCGGCTTGAGGTAGGCCATGGATTACGAGTTTGATGGTTCGCATGCAATTACCGCAATGGCTCGCCCGGTTCAACCGGCACGTAACCAATCCCATCCAGCGGCTGTGGGCCGGCTGGGCACCCACGTTCTGCATCCTCGAACACGTCGGACGTAAGTCCGGCAACATCTACCGCACGCCGCTGTCCGTGTTCAGCACGGACAACGGCATCGCGATCCTATTGACCTACGGACCCGACCGCGACTGGCTGAAGAATCTGACCACCGCCGGGAAGGCCCGAGTGCGGCGGTATGGGCGCACCTTCACGGTCACCGACCCACGGGTGATGCCCAAGGCCGAGGCGGCCCCGGCGGTGACAGGACTGTGGCGGCCGATCTTCTCCCGCCTTCCGTTCGAGTACGCGGTGCTGCTGAGGAGGGCCGATTGATGACCGACTTCGCGAAACGCCGGGCGCGGTTCAACCGCCGCGTGACGAACCCGCTCGTCCGCCCGATCAGCGGGTGGCTCTCGATGTGGTCGATCGTCGAGCACGTGGGGCGGCGCTCCGGCAAGAACTACCGCACGCCGGTGTCGGTGTTCCGCACCGACGACGGGGTGGCCGTCCTGCTGCCCTACGGCACGGACACCGACTGGGTGCGGAACCTCCAGGCTGCCGACGGAGGCCGGGTCACGTTGAGCGGCAAGACGTTTCGGGTGCGCGATCCGCGGATCGTGTCGACGGCCGAGGCTGCGAAATCGGTGAAAGGGCTGTGGAGCCGGGTGATGACGTCGACCGGCATCAAGGACTCGCTACTGCTCACTCGCGCCGACTGACAGAACGAATCGGTACGGTACCGTGCGGTACTTGCGCGACGGATCTATCGTGGGTTGCGTGACAGAGATCGACGACCGCGCCGAGGCCTCCTCGCCGTGGTCGCCCCGGGAGACCGAGTTTCTCGCAGTGACATTGCGACTGTTGCAGGAACACGGTTATGACCGGCTGACGCTGGACGCGGTCGCAGCCACCGCTCGGGCCAGCAAGTCAACGGTGTACCGGCGCTGGCCAACGAAAGCGGCCTTGGTTTTGGCCGCATTCATCGACGGCATCCGCCACGTCGCGGTCCCGCCGGAGACCGGCACACTGCGGGGTGATTTGTTGCATATCGGGCAGGCCATATGCGAACAAGCCCACCAGCACTCCGGCACCATCCGCGCGGTGCTTGTCGAGGTGTCGCGCGATCCCGCGCTCAACGACGCATTGCAGCACCAGTTCCTTGACCAGCGCAGGGCGTTGATCTACCACGTGCTGCGCGAGGCCGTCGACCGCGGGGAGATCGATGAGGCCGCCATCACCGACGAGCTCTGGGATCTACTCCCCGGCTATCTGATATTCCGGTCGATCATCCCCGACCGGCCCCCCACACACCGCACTGTGGAAACCCTCGTCGACGACGTCATCATCCCCAGCCTGACCCGAACGACGGCATAGGGGGCTCCGATGACCGGGCAAGACGACCACGGGCTTGTCCCGATCGGTCCCGTACCGTACCGTACCGTGATAGCCCTGGAACTCGACCCGCAGAGAGGTACATCCCCCGCCCAGCGATCGCGCCGCCGTTATCGAAAGGCTAACGGGTGAAAAGGTTTTCGATTGGCCGCCTGGTCAAGCGAGGTTGGATGGTGCTGATCGCAGTGGTGGTGGTCGCGGTCGCGGCGTTTTCCGTGTATCGGCTGCACGCCATCTTCGGCTCGCATCACAGCACGTCGACCTCCGAGGGGTTTTCCGACGAGATCGTTGCGTTCAATCCCAAACACGTGGTTCTTGAGGTCTTCGGGCCGCCGGGCACGGTGGCGACGATCAACTACGTCGACGTCAATGCTGAGCCGCAGCGCGTCGACCACGCGACCCTGCCGTGGTCGTACGACAAGACCACGACAGATCCCGCCGTTTTCGTCAATGTCATGGCACAAGGCGACAGCAATTCCATCGGCTGCCGCATCACCATCGACGACGTGGTCAAGGACGAGAGAACGGTCAACACGCACAACGCCTACACCTACTGCCTGGACAAGTCCGGATGAGCGACCATCAGCCCCAACGCCGTTCGTTCACGCACAGGATCTCGCAGACCATCCGCTGGCTTTCGGTGCCGATCGTGTTGTTCTGGCTGGCCATCGCCGCCATATCGAATACCTTTGTCCCCCAACTGGAGACGGTCGGAGAAGCCCATAACGTCGCGCTGAGCTCGCCCGACGCGCCGTCGCTGCAGGCGATGAAACGCATCGGCCAAGTGTTCGGAGAATACAATTCCGACAGCGCGGCGATGATCGTGCTGGAAGGTGACAAGCCACTCGGCGCCGAAGCGCACCGGTTCTATGACACCCTGGTCCAACGGGTTTCGTCGGACCACAAGCATGTGCAACACATCCAGGATTTCTGGGGAGATCCGCTGACGGCGGCAGGCTCGCAGAGCGCCGATGGCAAAGCCGCCTACGTTCAGGTGTTCCTCCAGGGCAATCAGGGCGAGGCGAAATCAATCGACTCTGTCAACGCTGTGCGCGACATCGTCGACAAGACGCCGTCTCCACGAGGACTCAGGGCTTACGTCGCCGGTCCCGCGCCGCAAGTCGCCGATCAGTTCGAGGTGGGCAGTGAGAGTACGACAAAGGTCACCGTGATCACCGTCGTGGTAATCGCAGTGATGCTGCTGTTGGTTTACCGCTCTATCGTCACCACGCTTTTGGTGCTCATCACTGTTCTTGTCGAGATGGCTGCAGCCCGCGGGATCGTCTCGTTTCTGGCCAACTCCGGAATCATCGGGCTGTCCACGTATTCGACGAATCTGCTGACGTTGTTGGTGATCGCCGCCGGTACGGACTACGCGATATTCGTCGTCGGCCGTTATCAAGAGGCGCGCCACGCGGGCGAGGATCGGCAAAGCGCCTTCCACACCATGTTTGGCGGGACCGCCCACGTCGTGTTGGGCTCGGGCCTGACCGTCGCCGGCGCCGTCTACTGCCTGAGCTTCACCCGGATGCCGTATTTTCAGAGCCTCGGCATTCCCGCGGCGATCGGCGTTCTCGTCGCACTGCTGGCCGCGCTCACCCTGGCTCCCGCCGTGCTCACGCTGGGCAGCAGTGTCGGTCTGTTCGAGCCCAAGCGCACGATGCGCACGCGGGGGTGGCGGCGGATCGGCACGGCCATTGTGCGCTGGCCCGGACCCATTCTCGTGGTGACGGTCGCGGTGGCCCTCATCGGTCTACTCGCCCTGCCCGGGTACAAGACGAGTTACAACGATCGCCCCTACATGCCGGCCTGGGCGCCGGCCAATGTCGGCTACGCGGCCGCGGAACGACATTTTCCGACGGCCCGATTGAATCCCGAATTGCTGATGATCGAGACCGATCACGACCTGCGTAATCCGGCGAACATGATCCTGTTGGAGCGGGTGGCCAAGGCCGTTTTCCACACCCCCGGCATCGCGATGGTGCAGTCCATCACCAGACCGCTGGGCACGCCGCTGGACCACACCTCGATACCGTTTCAGATCAGTGCGGGAAGCTACGGCCAGATCGAGAACCTGCCGTACCAGAAAAACCGCGCCGCGGACCTGCTGAAGCAGGTGGCCGAGATCGACAAGACCATCAACATTCTGCGCAACCAGTACGCGCTGCAGCAGCAGAGCGCGGCCGCAACCCACGAGCAAGTCGAAGCGTTTCACGCGACCGTCGCCACCGTTGACGACCTACGAAACAAAATCGCCAACTTCGACGACTTCTTTCGTCCGATCCGCAACTACTTCTACTGGGAACCACACTGTTTCGACATTCCGATCTGCAACGCGATCCGCTCGCTGTTCGACGCGCTCGACGGCATTGACGCACTCACCGACCAGTTTGCAAACATCACCGCGAGTCTGGACAAGTTGGACGCGCTGCAACCGAAACTATTAGCGTTGATTCCTCCCCAGATCGCCAGTCAGCAAACGAACCGCGACCTGACTATGACCAACTACGCCACGAATTCCGGGATCAATGCTCAGACCGAGGCAGCGCTGGAAAACGCTACCGCCCTTGGAAAAGCCTATGACGAGTCGAAGACCGACGACTCCTTCTACCTGCCACCGGAGGCGTTCTCCAACTCCGAGTTTCAGCGCGGCCTGAAACTGTTTCTTTCACCCGATGGCAAGGCCGCCCGCATGATCATCACCCACGACGGTGATCCCGCTACGCCGCAAGGCATCTCGCACATCGACGCCATTCGCAAGGCAGCGGCCGAGGCCGTGAAGGGAACACCCCTGGCGGGCTCACACATCTATATCGCCGGCACCGCGGCGACCTACAAGGACATCCAAGGGATGGCCCGCTACGACCTGATGATCGCCGGAATAGCCGCATTGAGCCTGATTTTGCTCATCATGATGATCATCACGCGAAGCCTGGTCGCCGCGCTCGTCATCGTGGGCACGGTGGCGCTCTCCTTGGGCGCCTCGTTCGGGCTGTCGGTGCTCGTCTGGCAGTACATTCTCGGTATCCAGCTGTACTGGGTCGTGCTCGCAATGGCGGTCATCCTGCTGTTGGCCGTGGGATCGGACTACAACCTGCTGCTGATCTCACGGTTCAAGGAGGAGATTCACGCCGGGCTGAAGACCGGGATCATCCGCGCCATGGCCAGCACCGGCGGGATCGTCACCGCCGCCGGCCTGGTGTTCGCCTTCACCATGTCGTCGTTCGTATTCGCCGATTTGCGGATTCTCGGTCAGCTCGGGACGACGATCGGCCTCGGGTTGCTGTTCGACACCCTGATCGTGCGCTCATTCATGACACCATCCATCGCAACGCTTCTCGGCCGCTGGTTCTGGTGGCCCCAACGAGTGCGTCCCCGCCCGGCCAGCCAAATGCTCCAGCCCTACGGATCACGTCCCGCCGTTCGACAACTGCTGCTGTGGGAAGACGAGGACGTCGCGCCGCGCTAGGCCGGCACCTTCCCCAGCGCCGCCGGCAGGCTTGGCAGGAAGTGTGCGGTGGCGAATTCCCTTATGTCATCGGCAGTCTCGAGTGGCCGCGGTGACGGCAGCAGCGTCGCCATCAGTGCATAACGCAGGATCGTGTCGGCGAGTTCGTCGACGACGTCGTCCCCGATCCGCTCGGCGAACCCGGCCGGGAAGATCACCCGCAGCGCTTCGGCCATGCGCTGCAGCGCTGCCGGGTAATGCTGGTGTGCGAGTTGCATAGTCAGCGCGGGCTCGTCCGTGATCATCCGGTTGAGCACCCGGTGGCGACGCAGCTGCATGATTGCCGACGTGAACGCTTCGACATAGTAATTGCTTTGCGGGCCGGCATGTTTGAGCTCGTCGGCAATCTCGGCGAACAATACTTCGTTCTCCCGGTCGATCACGGCGGTGACAAGCTCGTCGCGGCCGGCGAAGCGCCGGTAAATCGTCATCCGGCTCACCCCGGCGCGGCGTGCGACGTCGTCGAGCGCCACCCGTCGAAACCCGTGCTTCTCGAACTCGACGACTGCAGCGTCGAGAATCCTCGTGGTGGCCCGATCAGAGCCCGGCATAGCCGGTTTGCGCAAACTTGTTGTAGCGCAGCCGCATCGGCAGCCGATCCCATATCCAGTTCACCGCACGCGACCGGCACAGCGCCGCGAACCGCTGATAGCGCCGCTCATGTCGATCGCTCCACGGCAACCCGAGCAGCGTGCGCGCCCGTGGCGGCAGCCCGCCCGTCGTCAAGAATGCGGCGAGCGGGTTGAACAGCGGTGCGATGACGCGCCAGACGGCAGGCGGGACCCCCTTCGGGCAGGGGAAGCCTTTGGTGACGTACCCCACGCCGTATTTGGCGGTGGGGTGCGCGACGACGATGTCGTCGAGCATCCGGTCCCAATACTGTTCGAACGCAGCGTAATCGGCGGGCATCGGTCGGTCACTGACGCCGTATCGGCGGTACCAGGTCTTCGACTCGAGGTAGATCTGCTCCTTCTCGGCTCGGGTGAGCCGCTTGACGAACGTGTCGGCGAAGTAGAGCACCTGCTCGACGAATGTCGCATGCGCCCAGAAGTAGGTGTCGGGGTCGAGCGCGTGATAACGACGCCCGTCGGGCATGTCGCCTTTGATCTGGTGGTGGAAGTCGCGGACCTGCTGGCCGGGGTGATCGGTGTCGGAGCCGTAGACGGTGTTGAAGATCGGCGGCAGCGAGCGCTTCACACGCGCGGCCGTGTCGTCGAAGAACACCGAATGGTCAAGCACACCTTGGCCCAATTCAGCGAGCATGTTCTGCAATACCGCGGGCCGGGGGCCGATGAGGAACATGCGGTTGTCGCCGAAGTAGCGCCACACCAGCGACTGCGGACCCAGCGGCAGCGCGTCGGTCGTCGTCTGCGCAAGTTCGGTCATAGATACAGTGTTACAAATTGCGTACCTTGTAACAAGCGGGCTGTGGCCGTCGTCACTGCGCATCACGCTCGCCGGGCGCGAGCGTGCGTGGGCTCTGGTCATTTCCCGGCGTGTCGACCAGCAGACGCGCACGCTCGCGGAGGAGGCGGGCGACCCCGACGACGAGGAGGACCCCGGCCACGGTCGCGAGGACGAGCGCCAACAACAGCAGCGGCGGATAGTAGACCACTGACGTGGTGGCCGGTTCGCCTTCGTCGACCGGCGGGATCACCACCGACGAGCGCGACGCGATCCAGCTCACCGCGCAACCCACAGCGCCGGCGACGGCCAGCACCAGCTCGACAACTGCGCGGGTCACGGCGAGGTGCGCTGCTCGATCAGATCAGTCAACGCGATACGCAACTCCTGGTGCTTGCGAGCCCAGGCCTGCGCGGTGCGGCCTTCGGTGAGCTTCAGCCCGATCCCGGTGCGGCCCTTAGGCACACCGGTCAGCTCACCGAGCGCGCGGGCGGAGCGCCATTTCGGCGGGTCGTCGTCGGGGTCGGGCTCGGGGAAGATCCGCACGATGTGGGCGACATCGATCGTCTCAGTGCCCTGACGCAATGTCTCATGAGTCAACTCGACCGAGGTGTGGGTACGGGCGGCCTTGACCTGGACGGCGAGAAATCCGGAGACCAGCACCAAGAAGAAGGCCGGCACCACCGGCTGTGGCCCCAGGCCGGAGCTGACTTCGATCCACAGCATCGCCGCCGCCGCCAGCGGCCCGGCCAGCAGCCAGTACCAGCTCGCGCCGGGCTCGTAGAACAGTGGTTCAGTCATCCTCACCCCTGGTGTCGAACCAGGCCACTGTCGCCGGACGCATCGCAAGGAACGTACCGACCATCAGCACGACCATGATCAGCAGCCAGATCGGCCCGGCGCTCAGCAGTGCATACACCGCCAGCAGCACGACCAACACCAGCGCCAGCGCCACCGCTGCGCGGTGAGACCGCGGATCGCCGCCGCGGGTCCGGCCGCTGAGCACACCGAGCGCCAGCCCGGCCAGCGTGAAGAGCACGCCTGCGCCGCGGTAGAACGCCGGCGCGGGCGCCGTGACCGACAACAGGCCGAACAGCACCAGCAGGATCGCGCCCAGAACCCACACCCAGAAGGCGGCGTCGAGCACGCCCGGCCGCGGCTCCGATGCTGTCATGATTCGACCAGCGTAGTCATCGCGTGAAATACGCCTGAGCGTCCTTGCGGTGCAACAGGAAGGCCCCACCGGCGATCAGCACCGAACCGAAAATGGCGGTGACCGCGTAGACGATCGCGGCGACCTCGCCGCGGTCGACCGTGAACAGACTGGTGATGACGTAAACGACCGAGGCCACCCCGCCGCCGGTGAGCAAGGTGCGCGCCCAGCGGTAGCCCTGGCGCATCAGCAGCACGAATGTGATGATCACCGCCGACAACAACACCAGAAAGATCGCGGTCACCGCATACACCACCCAGCCGGCCGGTCGGTGAGCGGCGAGCGCAGTATCGACGCCCTGCCCGACCAGCAGCATCGGCAACGCGGTCAGCCACAGACCGCAGGCGGTGCCGACGTCCACCGGGCGAGCCGGCTGCTCCTCCATCAATCAGCCGAGCCAGCCGGCGACGTCGGCGGCCCAGTAGCTCAGCACAATGTCGGCGCCGGCCCGGCGGATACTCGTCAGTGTTTCCAGCGCCGCAGCCCGGCCGTCGATCCAGCCGTTGTCTGCCGCGGCGCGGATCATCGCGTACTCCCCCGACACCTGGTAGGCCGCGACCGGCACCGGCGACAGCTCGGCTGCGGCGGCCACGACGTCCAGGTACGCCATCGCGGGTTTGACCATGACGATGTCGGCGCCCTCGTCGATGTCCAACCTGATCTCGCGCACGGCTTCCCGCGCATTACCGGGCTCCTGCTGGTAGGTACGCCGGTCACCGGACAGGCTCGAGGCCACCGCCTCGCGGAACGGGCCATAGAACGACGAGGCGAACTTGGCCGCATACGCGAGGATGACGACGTCGGTGTGCCCTGCCGCGTCGAGCCCGTCGCGGATCGCGGCGACCTGGCCGTCCATCATTCCGCTCGGTGACACCACATGTGTGCCGGAATCTGCTTGCGCAACAGCCATTTCCACGTATCGCTTCAGCGTCGTGTCGTTGTCGACGCGCCCTGCCGCGTCCAGCACGCCGCAATGGCCATGGTCGGTGAACTCGTCGAGGCAGGTGTCGGCCATCAGCACGGTGGCCTCCCCCAGATCCTTGGCGAGGTCACGCATCGCGACGTTGAGGATCCCGTCGGGATCCGAGCCTGCCGAGCCCGCAGCGTCCTTGTCCTCGTCGCGCGGAACGCCGAACACCATGAGCCCACCGACCCCGGCGGCGACGGCCTGTGCCGCGGCCTCGCGAAGCGTCTCGCGGGTGTGCTGCACCACCCCTGGCATCGACGTGATCGGACGGGGCTCGCCGATGCCGTCGGCGACGAACATCGGCAACACCAAATGCCTTGGCTCCAAAGAGGTTTGCGCGACGAGACGGCGCAGCGCCGGCGTCGACCGGAGTCGACGGGGCCGCTGCCGCAGCGATGAGCCCCTCGGGTGGAGAGCCTCGCGCCCCGCGCTCATTACCGCCTGCGGCTCTTCTTACGCGGTGGCGGCAACGCACCCTCAGCGCGCAGCCTTGCGGCGTGCTCGGCCAGCGCGTCCACAAGAGGCCCGATCGCCGCGGTCTCCGGCCGCACGTCCACGCGCAGCCCGAACTCTGCTGCGGTCTCAGCGGTTTTCGGCCCGATGCAGGCGACGATGGTCCGCGCGTGCGGCTTGCCGGCGATGCCGACGAGGTTGCGCACCGTCGAACTCGACGTGAAGCACACCGCGTCGAATCCGCCCGACTTGATCATCTCGCGCGTCGACGCCGGCGGGGGTGCGGCGCGCACCGTGCGGTAGGCCGTGACGTCCTCGATCTCCCAGCCGCGGTCGCGCAGGCCTTCGGCCAGCGTCTCGGTGGCGATGTCCGCGCGCGGCAGCAACACCCGGTTGACCGGGTCGAAAACGTCGTCGTAGGGCGGGAACTCGTCAAGTAGGCCAAGCGACGACTGCTCGCCCGAGGGCACCAACTCGGGGGTGATGCCGAACGCGCGCACTCGGTCCGCGGTGGCCTGCCCGACGCAGGCGATCTTCACCCCGGAGAACGCGCGGGCGTCGAGGCCGAATTCGCCGAACTTCTCCCACACCGCGCGCACCGCGTTGGTGGACGTGAACACCACCCACTGGTAGCGCCCGTCGACCAAACCCTTGACGGCCCTTTCCATTTGCGCCGGGCTACGCGGCGGTTCCACCGCGATCGTCGGCACCTCGACGGGCACCGCGCCGTGGGCTACCAGCCGCTCACTCATGTCGCCGGCCTGGTCCTTGGTGCGCGGCACCAGCACCGTCCAGCCGTACAGGGCGCGGCTTTCCCACCAATTCAGCTTGGCGCGATTGGCGACGGTGCGGCCGATCGTGACGGTCAGCGGGCCGGTCAACGGGCCCGCCGGATCGGATGACCCGACGGCGGCGCTGTCGGTCAGGCTCTGCAGCGTGCCCTCCACCGAGCGCTGCTGCGTGGTGGTGCCGTTCGCAGTAACCACGCAGGGCGTCGCGTCGTCGATGCCGTACTCGATCAGCGTGCGCGCCGCCTCGGCGAGATGCTCGGCGGTGGCCTGCAGGATCAGCGGTCCCGGCGCGGCCGCCAAAGCGGCCCAATCCACATTCGGGTCGCGCACGTCGGCGACGGTGTGCGACGAGCCCAGCGGCAGGCCCGCGTACGTCGGCACCGCCGTCGTCGCCGGCAGCCCCGGCACGATCTCGAAGACCAAGTGGGTCTTGGCGATCGCCTGCACTTCAGTGATCACGGCGTCCACCGACAATGGGTCGCCGGCGACCAGCCGGACCACGTCGGCGCCCCCGCGGGCCTCGGCGACGAGCGTCTTGGCCACCTCGGTCGGATCACCGAGTGCGGGGCGGATGTCCGGCACCGGCGGCAGCTCCGGAGAGATGGTGTTGTCGGTGAGGCCGGGATCCGGCGGGCTCAGCTTCGGCGGCTCGGGCAGGCTGGTGCCCACCAGCGCCAGAACCTCGTTCGGCACGTCCGGATCGGTGAATACAAGTTCTGCGCAGGCCAGCACGGTGCGCGCGCGGCCGGTCAGCAGCCCGGGGTCACCTGGCCCCGAGCCCACGAACACGACGCGTCCCGGCTTCGTCTTACGCCCCCGCGTCATTCCCTACTCGCTCCCATCAGCTCCCGGGCGCCCAGTTCGAACAACTCGGCGGCCACCGAACGTCCCAGCTCTGCGGCCCGCCCGGGTTGTCCGATCCCGGACGCACGGATCACGTCGGACCCGTCCACTGTCGCCACGCAGCCGCGCAGTGACAGCTCGTCGAAGACGCGGCCGTCCTCATCGATGGACTCGACCACCTCGGCGATCGCGCCCACCGGTGCGGAGCAACCCGCCTCCAGTTCGGCGAGCAGGACGCGCTCCGCGGTGACCGCTGCGCGCGTGTCGGCGTCGTCGAGCTCCGCCAACAGCGTCGCGAGCTCGGTGTCGTCGCTGCGGCACTCCACCGCGAGCGCACCCTGCGCCGGTGCGGGCAACATCTGCACCGGCTCGAGTGTCTCGGTGACATCGTCGAGGCGTCCGATGCGGGCCAGACCCGCCCGGGCCACCACGATGCCGTCGAGATCACCGCTGCTCACCCTGTTCAACCTGGTATCAAGGTTGCCTCTTAGGGGGCGGATTTCCAAACCGAGACCCAATGCTCTAAGCTGCGCGGCCCGCCGCGGGCTCGACGTGCCGATCACCGAGCCTGCCGGCAACTCCCCGAGGACCAAGCCGTCGCGGGCCACCAACGCGTCGCGCGCATCTTCCCGCCTGGGCACCGCCGCGATCGTGAACCGGGGATCGGGCGCAGTCGGCAAATCCTTGTAGGAGTGCACGGCCATGTCGACCCGGCCGTCGGCGATGGCCTCGCGCAGTGCCGCGGTGAACACACCGACGCCGATCGTGGCGATCGGTTCGGCCGACCGGTCCCCCTCGGTGCTGATCTTCACCAGCTCCGCGACATGGCCTTTCGCGATCAACGCGGCTGCGACGGCACCGGCCTGGGTGGTGGCCAACAAGCTGCCCCGGGTACCGATCTTGATGGTCAAGCGCTGGTTTCCGGCCCTTCGAT
>DATBFF010000189.1:0-18406 GCA_036558625.1 Mycobacterium sp.
CAGCCACCTGAATCCTTGATCGCCGCGCACGCGAGGAGCAAAAATAGACATCGCCGACCACGCGATCAGGGCCGGGAAGTCAGCGGCCCTCATAGTCGCGGACGGTGGCACCACCGCGTACGCCGAGCTGTACGCAATGAGCCAGAAGGTAGCCGCGCTCCTGCACGAGGCAGGGCTCAGACGTGGCGACGGCGTGGCTCTGGTGCTGCCGAACTGCCGGGAGTTTTTCGAAATCACCTGGGGCTGCCAGCTTTCCGGGCTGTATTACAGTGCGGTGAACACCCACTTCACTCCCGACGAGGTTGCCTACGTCGTCGACGACTCCGAGGCCAAAGCAGTGTTCATCGACGCGTCGATGAGCGATTTGGGTTCGCACATCCGTGAGACTAACGACGGGGTGGATGTCCGCATCAGTATCGGCGGCAGCCTTCCTGGCTGGCGCTCCTACGACGAGTCCGTCGCTGCGACAGGACGCCCGCCGCCGTTCTCCGACGGTTCGGAAATGCTGTACTCGTCGGGCACCACAGGGCGGCCCAAGGCCGTTCGCCGTGCGCTGCCGACCGACGGCCAGGGCTCGTGGGCGCAAAAAGTTCTGGAGTACGCGCTCACTTCGCGATACGGCATGACGGAGTCGAGCGTATATCTCTCTTCCGCACCGCTTTACCATGCGGCAGGGGTCAACTACACGATGGCGGTTCAACGTGTCGGGGCGACCGCCATCACGATGCGCAAGTTCGACGCCGAGACCGTCTTGCGCCTGATTGAGACTCACCGCGTCACGCACGCTCAATTCGTGCCGACCATGTTCGTGCGGATGCTCAAGCTGCCCGACCAAGTCCGCCGACGTTATGACATCTCGAGCCTGCAGTGCGTCATCCACGCGGCCGCGCCATGCCCAGTGGACGTCAAGAACAGGATGATGAATTGGTTCGGCCCGATCATCCACGAGTATTACGGCGGCACAGAAGGATTCGCCGGCACAACCATCGGCCCCGAAGAATGGCTCGCTCACCCGGGATCGGTCGGTAAACCCTTCACCGCAGTGCACGTGGTCGGCGAGGACGGGGTGGAGCTGCCGGCCGGCGAGCCCGGCGAGCTGTACTTCGAAGGCGGACCGCCCTTCGAGTACTTCAAGGATCCCGAGAAGACCGCTTCGGTGTCCAACGAACGCGGCTGGCGCTCGTTGGGTGACATGGGCTATGTCGATGATGACGGCTACCTGTATCTGACGGACCGGTCGACGTTCATGATCGTCTCCGGCGGAGTGAACATCTATCCGCAGGAGGCGGAGAACCTCCTGGTCATGCACCCCAAGCTCGTCGACGCCGCGGTGTTCGGGGTACCGAACGAGGAGTTCGGCGAGGAGGTCAAGGCGGTCGTGCAACCCGTCGACGGGGTGGCGGGCGGCCCGGAACTCGAGGCAGAGCTCATCGGGTACTGCCGAACCAACCTCGCGGCCTACAAGTGCCCCCGCACCATCGAGTTCGATCCTGAGCTGCCCCGTGATCCCAACGGCAAGCTGTACAAGCGGCACATTCGTGATCGCTACTGGCAGGGCAGAACATCACGGATCGTGTGACGCTCAGCCCAGTGCGAAGTCGATGACACCCCTGATGATTTCGCCGTTGAGCAGATCAGCGTAGGCGTCGTTGATGTCATCGAGTCGGTAGCGCTTGCTGATCATCTCGTCGAGCTGCAATTGTCCTGACTGATACATCCGGGCGAAGCGAGGAATGTCGGCCCCGGGGTTGCAGGACCCGAACACGGTCCCGACCAGGTTCTTGTTCCACAATATGAAGTTCTGCAGCTCGATATTTATAGAGAACGTTGTCTGTGAACACATTCCGGTGAGCACGCAGGTGCCGCCCTTGCGGGTCAGGCTCAATGCGGCTTGGACGTCGTCGGCGGAGATCAATGACGGCGCAACCACGACACTGTCGGCCATCACACCGGACGTCAGGTCACGCAGCAGGTCTGCCGCGTCGGCAGCGGATGCTACGGCATGGGTAGCACCGAACCGCAGCGCCGACTTCTGTTTGAAGTCAACCGGATCCACGGCCACTATCTGCCCGGCACCGTTGATGCGCGCGCCCTGGATTGCCGCTGTGCCGATACCGCCCGCACCGATGACGACGACGGTGTCACCGCCGCGCACACCGGCCCGGTTAGCAGCCGAGCCGTATCCCGTCGGGATGGCGCACGACATCAGCGCACTCGGCACCAGCGGCAGCTGCGGGTCGATCTTCACGATCGAATTCACCGATACCACTGTGTGCGTCGAAAAGGTGCCAACCTTCGACAAGTGGCCGAGCGGCTGGCCGTCGGTCGTGTGGTGACGGAATGTCTGATCGGTCGGCATGCCTGGGGTCATGATCTGCGCACCCATGTCGCAGAGGTATTCCATGCCCGACGCGCACCAGCGACATTGGCCGCACACCGCGACAAACGACGTCACTACATGATCGCCGGGCGCGAATTCCGTCACGCCGTCGCCCACTTCGAGAACGACACCCGAGCCTTCGTGCCCACCGATCAGTGGGAACATCGTCGGCAAGCCGAGCGACCGCATCACCTCGTTGGGGGCGGACATGTCGCCCTTGAGGACGTGATCGTCGGAATGGCACAGCCCCGCCGCCGCCATCTGCACCAGAACCTCACCGGCGCGCGGGGGATCGAGCTCGAAATCCTCGACGGACCACGGGCCGCCGACGTCGTGACAGATCGCGGCGCGGCTTCTCATGCGTTCGGACGGAACGTTACCGGCAGGTTCGCTGGTGAACGGAACGGCATGCCGACGATCTTTGTGTTCTCGTCAGGGACCAGTCGCAAGTCGGTCACGCGATCGAACAAGCTGTTCAGCATGGCGCTGGTCTCGACCCTGGCGAGGTGCATGCCCAGGCAGCTGTGTATGCCGCCGGCGAACGAGATGTGCGGGCGCCTGGGTCGGCGGATGTCGAAGGTATGCGCATCGGTCCACCGCGCTTCGTCGCGGTTGGCCGAGCCCATGCACAAATTGACCTGCGCCCCGGCCGGGATCGCTTTGCCTTGTATCTCCACGTCCTTGGTCGTCGTGCGCGGAACGCTCACGAGCGGCGTCTCGTAGCGCAGTGCTTCCTCGATCGCAGCCGGGATCAGGCCGCGATCTTCCTCGACCGCGCGCAGCTGTTCGGGATGAGTGAGCAACATGTACAACAAATTGCTCGACGAGCGGAACGTCGTCTCCAGTCCTGCCGGCAGGAGCAACCGCAGGAACGAGATGATCGCATCGTCGGTGAGCTTTTCACCATCGATCTCGGCAGCGACGAGGTCGCCGATGACGTCGCTGGTCATCTCGCGGCGCCGCTGGTCGACCTGCTCTTGGAAGTAGCTGCCGAGCTCGACGGATGCGCGCAAGCCGGCGTCAATGTCCACATAGATCGAGATCAGGTCGAACGACAATCGCCGGAACAGCTCGAGGTCTTTCTCCGGCAGACCGAGCAACGCGGCGGTGACGCGAGTGGGGAATTCCAACGTCATTGAGGTGATCAGGTCGGCGGCGCCGTGGTCTTTGATCTCGTCGACGAGTTGCTCGCATATCGGGTCGATGACCGTTGGCTCCCACCGCTCGAGCGCGCTCTGCCGGAAGGCTTTGGCCACCAGGCTCCGGTGGTCGTGGTGTTGTTTACCGTGCATGCCCAAGATCGTCGGGCCGAACACCAGTCCGATCGTCTCGTTGTACTGCTCGGAGCCGAATAGTTCGTCGTCGCGGAAGGCCGCAAAGACGCTGTCGAAGTCGAACAGCGTCCATTCCTCTTCGGGCCGCATCTCCGGGGGCGTCATCGACTGATCCATGATCGTGCCGTGCCAGACGGGCTCGG
The DNA here is from genome assembly GCA_036558625.1 of Mycobacterium sp. Classification (GTDB taxonomy): domain Bacteria; phylum Actinomycetota; class Actinomycetes; order Mycobacteriales; family Mycobacteriaceae; genus Mycobacterium. The sequence continues at coordinate 3,858 of DATBFF010000189.1, forward strand.
TCTTGCGCATGTGTTCGAAGAATGGGTACGGATCGCCGAACGGGTCGAGGACTATCGGCGGATCTGTGCTGATGGTCACTCGTGCCTCCCGAGCAGCAGAGCTGGCCGTCCGGACCGGCCCTTGAACGGCGCTGAAGCCCTATCTTTACTATTTTAGTATCCTAGGTCAAGGAATCGGCGGTAAGGACGGTATGCGTAGGCATCAGGTGTGTGCGCTCGAGGAGCTGCCGCCGGGAACCATGAAGCTGGTTTCCGTCGGCAAGTTCGGTGTGGGCGTCTACAACGTCGACGGTGCGCTCTACGCGATCGCGAACTATTGCGCGCACGAGGGTGCACCTCTGTGCGCCGGGTATCTCGGCGGCACCACGGAATTCGCGCCCGATGCGCCCGGCCAGCTGCGCCATGTGCGGCAGGGCCGCATTCTGCGGTGTCCGTGGCATCAATGGGAGTTCGACGTCACGACCGGACAGAATGTCGCGGATCCGCACAAGCGCGTCCGTACCTACGAGGTGGATGTCGCGGACGGGGAGGTGTACGTCACCGCATGATCACCGATGAGCCGCTTGCGCGAAGAGCAACAGTGACCGATGAGCCGCTTGCGCGAAGAGCAACAGTGATCGACACCGACGTGCAGCCGCATTTCCGGTACAACGCCGAGATCAGGAAGTACCTGCCGCAGGCATTCAAGCTGCGGGCGATTCCCGACGTGGAGCAGCAGTGGTATCAGGCCCCCGGCGGCGACTACCGGCACGACCTCTATGGCGAGCACTATCCCGGCTCCGATCCGGAAATATTGTGCCGGCACCTTTTTGACGATCATGGTGTCGATATCGCTGTGCTCAACCCGCTGACGCGCGGCAACATCGCCGACTATCTACTGAACAGCCGGATCTGCGCGGCGGTCAACGACTGGTTGGTGGACCGCTGGCTCGACGGTGACGCTACCGGTCGGCTGCGCGGCACGATCCGGGTCAACCCGGAAGACCCCAAGGGCGCTGTCGCCGAAATCGAAAGGCTTGCAAGTCATCCGAAGATGGTCCAGGTCGGGGTGCCGATGCAATCGCGGGAGCCCTACGGCAAGCCGATGTTCGAGTCGATCTGGGAGGCGGCGGCCGCGCACGGGTTGCCGGTCGCTGTGCGCATCAACGGCGGCAACGGCGTGGATCATCCGCCCACGTTCGCCGGGCACGCCGACACCTATCCCGGCTACGCGGCGTTCATGCCGCTGAACTACTTCGTGCACCTCGCGACGCTGATCATCGAAGGTACCTTCGGCCGCTATCCCGCGCTGCGGTTCGTCTTCGCCGACGGCGGCTACGACATTCTCACGCCGTTGATGTGGCGACTGGACACCTTCTGGGTGTCGATGCGAGACCAGACGCCGTGGGTCGACCGCTATCCCAGTGAATATCTACGCGAGCACGTGCGGTTCTGTTCCTCGGCTCTCGACGGGCCGACCGACGAGGGTCTCGCCGAGCGGTGGATGGATCTGACCGGCAAGGCCGACTTGCTGATGTACGGCTCGGGTTATCCGCACTGGTCGACAACGGCGCCCGACGCCGTGGTGTGCGGGCTCAGTACCGAGCAGCGCGAGAAAGTGTTGTGGCGCAATGCAAGTGAGCTTTTCGGTATCGCAGCTCACGTCGAAGGGAGCCTGACGTGACGGTCGTCGAGCGCCGCGAAGAGCGTCATGTTACGGCCGACATCGACGTCACGATCGTCGACACCGACGTACACCCGCTGCCGGTGACCTCCGACGTGCTCAAGTCGTACGCGCCGGCGCAGTGGCGGGACAAGGTCTGGCCCACCGGCAACGCCGTGACGCCGACGCCGCACTTCTACGACACCCCCGACTCGTACAAGACGAACTCACTTCGGGTGGATGCCGCGCCGCCCACCGGCGGTGCGGCCGGTAGTGATCCGGACTTCGCCGCGAAGCAGTTGCTGATCGACGCCGGGGTCAGCATCGCCACGCTGGAGCCGATGTGCGACGCGCAGCTGCCGCAGGCCGAGCATGTGCTGAAGTCCACCTACAACGACTGGCTCGCCGACGTGTGGCTCGGTGCGAACAACTGGCACGGGCGGTGGCGCGGATCGCTTTCCGTCAGCGCACAAGTTCCCGAGCAAGCGGCCCGAGAGGTCGAACGCTGGGCCGGGCATCCGTACATGGCGCAGGTGCTCATGACACCGCAGACGCGTGGGATCCCGTTCGGCAGTACACATTTCGACCCCCTCTACGAGGCGGCGTCGCGGCACGGCTTCCCGATCGCCACGCACCTGATGGGACAGACGCCGTTTGAGCTGATTCCGCTGTATCCGGTCGGCAATCCCGCGCACTGGCATGACTTCTTCGCCTCCTGGCCGCTGTTGTACGTGTCGCACCTGATGAGCCTGGTGTTCGACGGCGCCTTCGACCGGCATCCGAACCTGCGTGTCGTCTTCATCGAGGGCGGCTTCACCTGGGCGATGCCGGTGATGTGGCGGATGGACCGCATCTGGGAGCAGCGCCGCGGTGACCTTCCGCAGGTGCGCCGCCGGCCGTCGGAGTACGTGCGCGAGCACGTGCGGTTCACCACGCAGCCGCTTGAGGACGTCGACAGCCCGACGTTTCGCGAGTACCTGGAGATGATGGACCTCGGCGACAACATCATGTTCTCGACCGACTATCCGCACTGGAGCTACGACTCGCCGGCGTGGGCGATCAAGCGGTTCCCGGCCGCTCAGCGGGAGCGCATCATGCGTGGGAACGCGACTGCACTGTACGGATTACCGTCGACGGTGAAGGCGCTGCCGGGCGAACTGTTTGCGTAGAGATGTCAGCTGCGATTGGCGCGGCGATCGACCTCCAACGGGACCACCGGTTCACGCGACCACGGCCCTCGCTCGACTGCGTTGAGCCTGATCTCCGGTAGGTCGACCGACGGGTCGACCGTGTCCAGCCACGCCACCGCTTCGGCCACGTCGGCGGCGCGGATCGCATACATCTCGAACGGAACGTCTTGCAGCATCTCGGTTTCCACCGGCCCTGGGGTCACGATGTTCACGTTGATGCCGTCGCGGTCGACCTCAAGAGCCAGCGCACGCGCGAACGCGTTCATGCCGGCCTTCGATGCGGAGTACGCGGTCCTCGCGCGCATCGGCTCGTGTGCGGCCGACGACGAGACGAACACGAACCGTGAGCCCGCCTTCATCCGGGGAAGCGCCGCCGACGTGATGGCAAAACAGGAGTCCAGGTTCGCTGACATCGTCGTGCGCCATTGCTCGAAAGTCTGCTTGCGCGCATAGGTTCCGCCGAGGACCCCGGCCGCGTGGACGAGCAGGTCGATGTCGCCGACCGCGCGAACCGCCGGCTGAAACCCTTCCGGTGTGGCCGCGTCGGCGACGACGAACCGGGCGCCCATCTCCTCGGCCGCCGCCCGCAGGGGGCCTTCGCGGCGGGCGGTGAGCGTGACGTCGTACCCGACTTCGACCAGCTTGCGGCCGCAGGCTTTTCCGATTCCGCCGCTGCCGCCGGTGATCAAAGCCGTTCGCATGGCGTGCCTTTAGGGCTTACGCCGCGACATCGCCTGCGGCGACAGTGCCACGATCCGCTGCTCTGGATCGCCCGCCAAGAAGTAGGTCTGGGTGTCCGCCAGGTGACGCGCGGCCAGTCGACGCGCACGCTCCCCGTCACCGGCCTCGATCGCGTCGGTCATCTTGTTGTGGGTGGTCAACGCGATGCGGCGCTTGCTCATCGACGGGTATTCTCCGCGGGCGGCGGTCTTGTCGGCCCACTGCTGCAGGTGGCTGGTCCACAGCGTCTCCAGGCTGCCGACAACTGCGATCATCGTGTGGTTGCCACAGCCGCGCACCACCTCGTCGTGGAACTGATTGCCGGTCTCGGTGAAACGCGGGCCGTCCTCGATCTGTGCGGCCATCGACTCGTTGATCTCCCGCAATTTGGGCACCAGCGCCTCCGCCCGGTCGGGGCGCCGGGCAGCCAGCGCAGCGCACGTTGGTTCGAGTTCCTGCAGCGCGGTGCCGAGGTCGCCCAGCGGCACGTAGTCGCTTTGCAGCAGCAGACCGAGCATGTACGCCGCACTCGCCTTCGCCGGAGCATGCACGACGGCACCGCCGCGGTTGCCGCGGCGAACCGACACCAGACCCTCGGTCTCCAGTATTCGCAGCGCTTCCCGCAGCGACACCAGGCTGACGTTGAACTGTTCGACGAGAACTTCCTGACGCGGCAGCAGGTCACCGTCGGACAGCTCGCCCTCGATGATCTGCCGACGAAGTTCGTCAGCGATGATCTCAGCCGTCCTGCGTGCCGACAGCCGTCGCCGGACCTCCAGGCCAATTCCGTGCGTAGTCATTGTTCTGGCAATACTAGTGCCAGTAGTGGGCTATCCGGCAAAACTAACTAAGATAGACATTCGTGCGCCGTACGCCGACCGACCTGCGCGTCGTCGAGATCAGCGACCGGGTCGCCGGCGACTACTGCGGAAAGATGCTCGTCGACGCCGGCGCCGACGACGTCAAGGTGGAGTCGCCCGCGGGTAGCCCCCTGCGCCGGTTCACCGCCACAGGCGCCGCCGTCGCTCCCGGGGCGACCGCGCCACTGTTCAGCTATCTCAATACCGGAAAGCACTGCGCGGCAACACTTTCCGATGACCTTCTGGCCAGCGCCGACGTCGTTGTCGTCACCGCCAACCGCAGTGAGGCAGCCCGGCATGGCGTCGACCCCCGGCGGGTGCTCGCTGCGGCGCCCGGATGCGTCGTCGTCACGATCTCGGACTTCGGCTGGACGGGGCCGTGGGCCGACCGCGCCGCGACCGAGTTCACACTGCAGGCGTGGTCGGGGCTGACAGGCTTTCGCGGCGACCCGGACGGACCGCCGATCTCGATCGGCGGTGAGCTGGGCGAGTACATGGCCGGCGCCTTCGGCGCGTTCGGCGCGCTGGCGGTCCGTCGGCGCGTGCGCAGCGGGGGCCACGGTGAGCATCTCGACCTGTCGATGCTCGAGGCGATCACGCTGATGCAGAGCTCCGAATGGCTGCACAGTGCGCTCCTCAAGGTAGGGCCGATCAAACGCAGCATCGAGGTCCCGTCGATCGAACGGGCCAAGGACGGCTACGTCGGCATGACCATGATCACCGGCCAGCAGTGGCTCGACTTCGCGGCGATGGTGGACTGCCCCGAGCTCGCCGAAAACCCCGAACTGCGTTTCCAATTGGCCCGCTGGGCGCATCGCGACTGGATACGGGAGCGAATCGGTCCGTGGCTGGCCGAACGCACCGTCGCGGAGATCGTCGACCTCGGCCAGCTGTTCCGGCTGCCCCTCGCCCCGCTCGGCAACGGCGCCACGATTCCCGACATGGAACACCTGCGCGAACGCGGCGTATTCGTGGCCAACCCTGCCGGGTTTCGCGAGCCGCGCCGCCCGTGGCTGATGACCGCAGGCGACGAGACCGTCGAAAACCCAAGGGAAGACGCGGTATCCGGGCCGGTGACCGGCATGCCGCTGCAGGGTGTGCGGATCGTCGACTTGACCGCGTTCTGGGCCGGTCCCGCGGCCACGCATTCGCTTGCGGCATTCGGTGCGGACGTCGTCAAGATCGAGTCGATCCAACGTCCCGACGGAATCCGCTACTCCGGCGGCATGCGCACCGACGTCGACGACTGGTGGGAGTACGGCTGGGTGTTTCACGCGATGAACACCAACAAGCGCTCGGTGACACTGGATCTCCAGTCGCCGCAAGGCATTCGGTTGTTCGAGGCGCTGGTGCGCCAAGCCGACGCGGTGATTGAGAACTTCTCGCCGCGGGTGATGGAGCAGTTCGGGTTGGGGGCAGACACATTGCTCGAGTTCAACCCCCGCCTCGTGGTCGTCCGGATGCCGGCGTTCGGGCTCGACGGACCGTGGCGTGACCGGGTCGGCTTCGCGCCGACGATGGAGCAGATCGCCGGCCTGGCGTGGGTGACCGGTATGCTCGACGGGCCGCCGGTCGCGCCCCGCGGCGCCTGCGATCCGCTTGCCGGGGTGCATGCGGCGTTCGCGTTGCTCGCCGCGCTGGAGCGCGTCGACGACACGGGCCGCGGTCAGCTGGTCGAGCTGCCGATGATCGAAACCGTGCTCAACGTAACCGCCGCGCAGACAATCGAATTCGAGGTCTTCGGTGTCACGCAGGAACGTCGGGGTAACCGCGGGCATCCCGGCGTGACCCAGAACATCTACCGCTGCGCCGGCGACGACGACTGGGTTGCGGTGACCATCCGCGACGACACGGAATGGGAGTCGGTGGTGCGGCTGATGGGAGGTCCGGCGGCGGCGCGCGGATCCGCGGACGACGCAGACCGCCTGCTGGCCGATTGGTTCGCAACCCAGGCGCTCGGCGACGTCGTCGAGCGCCTCGCGGCTGCAGGCGTACCGGCGGCGGCGGTGGTGTCGCCGTCGGCCGTGACGGACAATCCGCAGTTGCGCGATCGCGGCTTCTTCGAGCGGCTCGAACACCCCCGCACGGGGCCCGACTGGTACCCCTGCCAGCCATTCGCTCGGCTCGCGGACGGTCAGAGCTGGTTGAAGCGCCCGCCGCCGACGCTCGGGCAACACAACACCGAGGTGCTCACCACACTGTGCGGGCTGACTGAGCGTGACCTCGACGAGCTCGCCGCGGCCGGCGTGATCGGCACCCGCCCCAAGGGCGTTTAGCGACCTCCCGCCTCCGCGCGCGAAACGTGCGTTTCGCAGCGAAAGTGCGAGTGGAGGCCTGCGAAACGTGCGTTTCGCGGATGAGGCGGCGGGCGCTTAGCGCGGCGTCAGCGTGATCGCCATCTCGTCGAAGATGCACATGTTCGTCTCGATGTTGGGATAAGTGACTTTCGGCGGCCCCAGCGCGATGTCGTCGGCGCGCAGCAGCAGTTCATCGAGGACTGCGCGAATCTCGGCGCGGGCCAGCATCGCCCCGAGGCAATGATGCGGCCCACCGCCGCCGAACGTGACATGCGGGTTCGGCGTACGGCCGATATCGAACGTGAACGGCTGCTCGAAGACCTCCTCGTCGCGATTCGCCGAACGCAGCATCGACACCACGCGATCGCCCTTCGGGATCGTTACTCCGTCGATGTCCACATCCACCTTGGTGGTGCGGGTCCAGAACGCCACCGGAGTCGACCACCGCAAGACCTCTTCGACGCCGCTTGGCCGCAGCTCTTCGTCGGCGCGGTACCGCGCGATCTGATCGGGATTGGCGACGAACGCCTGCAGCCCCGCGGCCAGCGCGTTCTTCGTGGTGTCGCTGCCGGCGAAGGCGAGCACGAAGAAGAAGACCTCGAGCTCGTGCGTCGGCATCGACAACTCCTCGCCGCTCTCGTCGGTGATCACGGCCGAGGCGAGGGTGCTCCAGATGTCGTCGGCAGGGTTGCGCCGCTTCTCGGCGGTGAGTTCAGACGCATAAGTGAAGATCGTCGGCCAGAGGTCGAGTTGTTCTTTCTCGCTCAACTGGCTTTGACCGGAGTTGGCCTTCAGGATCCGATCGAACGTGTCGAAGATGCGCGGCCGGTCCTCCTCGGGCATACCGATGATGTCGCCGATCACCGTCATCGGCAGGACGTCGGCGACGTCGCCGATCCAGTCGCCGGCGCCGGCGCTGAGCAGCCGATCGATCAACGATGCGGCACGGACGCGTATGCCGTCCTCGAGCTTGCGAACCGCCCGTGGCGTGAACGCGCTGGCGATGACTCTGCGCCGCTTCGTGTGTTCGGGCGGATCCGTGTTGATGATCGTCGGATACGAACCGACGGCACCCACAGGCTGGATCAGCGGGCCGTCTACGGCAGTGAACGACTCCACGTCTCGGTGGATGCGCTGGGAGTGGCGGTGCTTCGTCGTCATCCAGAAGTCGCGCCGAACGGACTTCGCGACACCGTCGGTCAGCTCGTGGTGAAAGATCGGCTGCTCCCGGCGAAGCTCGGCGAACAGGTCGTCGGGAAAGCCGTTCCGCCACAATGCCGGATTCGACAGATCGACGGGAGTGGCCGTCGGCATACGGGTCCTCTCTGAGCTGACCTTGACCAGAATGCCTAAAATAGCAAAGATAGGCAACAGGCAGGCCTGGTCCTGCCTAAATGTGCTGTGTCTGTAGACCACGTCGGAAACGGAGACGACATGACGGATGCCCCGGATTCGACAATGGATCCGTCGGAACGCGAGTTCGGGCCGAGCGGAATCGGACTGTCGCCGTACCGGTTCCCGACGGGATGGTTCGTCGTGGGATTCGCCTCGGATCTGGCCGCCGGTCAGGTGAAGCGTGCCCACTACTTCGGCGAAGAACTGGTGATGTTTCGTACCGCCTCGGGGCAGATCCACGTGCTCGATGCGTATTGTCAGCATCTCGGTGCGAACATGGGGGTCGGCGGCACCGTCGAGGGCGAGCACATCGTCTGCCCCTGGCACGGCTGGCACTGGAACGGTGACGGCACCAACGCGCTGATCCCGTACAGCAAGATCGGCTGCAAACAGAATGTCCGGGTGCGCACCTATCCGACGGTCGAGTGGTACGGGTTCATCTTGGTCTGGCACGAGCGTCACGGCCGGGCACCGTATTGGCAGCCGCCGGTGCTGCCCGAGCTCGAAACCGACGAGTACTACCCGCTGCATCCGCACAGCCGCATGGTCAACCGCGTCAAGGTGCATCCGCAGATGATCATCGAGAACGCCGCGGACCCGTACCACGTGCAGTACGTGCACAAGGCCGACAGTGCCGCGACGACGGCCTCATTCGAGGTCACCGGTTATCATCTGCACGCCACGGTGAACGCGAATTTCGGTGGGGGACGGGCGAAGACGTGGCTGACACCCAACGGCCCGGTGGACGCCAAGATCATCTACGACAACTACTCGCTCGGCCTCGGCATCGTGCGGTTCCCGTCGGAACTCGTGGCGACGATTCAGGTCACCGGACAAACGCCGGTCGACGAGGACTACACCGACTACTTCTACACCCAGGCGTCGATCCGCGAGCCAGGCGATTCCGGCGATGCCCCGAGTGGGCGCGCGGCGAGGTTTCTGGCGCTGCAGCAGGAAGTCATCAAGCAGGACTTCTTCACGTGGGAGAACATGAAGTACCTGGAGAAACCGAATCTCGCCCCTGAGGAGGCGCGCGACTACGCGGCGTTGCGCCGCTGGGCGCACCGGTTCTACCCCGGCACCGGGCCGACGCCGGATGACTTCGGCTACACCGCTGAGGGCGCTCCTGACACTGCGACGGCCAGCTCCTAAATGCCCGGGGTGGGGGCGGACCCGGCGGACTTCGGCGTCGAACGGTTCACGGTCCCGGCGGTTCTCGATCTTCGTGCCGACCAGATGCCGGATCGGGTGATGATGACGATCGCGGGCACGCCGGTGACGTTCGCGCAGATGCGTGACCGGTCCCGCGCCGCTGCCAACGTGCTCACGGACGCGGGCGTACGCCGCGGCGACGGCGTCGCACTGTTCTGCGCTACCTGCCCCGAGTGGGTGTACTTCTGGCTGGGCGCTGCGCGCATCGGCGCGATGAGCGCCGCGGTGAACGCAGCCAACAAGGGAGAGTTTCTCGCGCACGCGCTGCGGCTCGCACGCGCCAAGGTCGTCGTGACCGACACCGACCGCGAGGCTTCGGTGAGGGAAATCGCCGATCGCCTCGACACACTCGATTGCGTGCTGCCAGCCCAGGATTCACTCATGCCGGCATCCACGGAGTTGGCCGGCTCGTCGCCACTCGAGCCCGACGAGGTTGGCGTGCTGTTCTTCACCTCCGGCACCACCGGCCCGTCGAAAGCCGTTGCGACCACGTGGGAATACCTGTTCCGCGCGGCCGCCACGGCCGCGTCGGCATGGGAGCTCGGCCCGGGCGAGGTGCTGTGGACGGCGATGCCACTGTTCCACCTGAGCGCGGCGCCCACGGTGCTGGCACCGATGCTGCTGGGCGCCACCAGCGTACTGGCGGCTACCTTTCATCCAGGCCGGGTGTGGGACGACGTACGGACATGTGGCGCAGTGGGTTTCGTCGGTGCCGGTGCCATGGTGTCGATGCTGTGGAACCAGCCGCGTGATCCGCACGACGCCGAGCTTCCGCTGCGGTTCATCTCCGCCGCCCCTATCGGGGCGGACGTGTACCGCGGCATCGAAGAGCGTTACAACTGCCGCGTGGTCACGATGTACGGGCTCACCGAAGCTTTCCCGATCGCTGTCAAGGGCGTTGCAGACGAGGGTGTGCCGGGAACGTCGGGGACCATCAATCCGGCATTCGAGGTGCGCATCCGCGATGCGCAGGGGGCCGACGTGCCGACAGGTCAGCTCGGTGAAATCGTCTGCCGGCCAAGGCTTCCGCACGTGATGAGTGAGGGGTACGTGGCCGCTGCGGGCAGCCACGTCGAGGGCCACCCCGAATGGTTCCACACCGGCGACCTCGGCCGGCTGGACGCCGACGGCAATCTGACATACGTGGACCGGCTCAAGGACTCGCTGCGCCGGCGGGGGGAGAACGTGTCCTCGGTGGAGATCGAATCGGTTGTCACGCAGCATCACGCGGTGGCCGAGGCAGCGGCCGTCGGCGTCGACAGTGAGCTGGGAGAGGACGACATCCTGGTCATCGTCACATTACGGACCGCCGCGATGCTCGACCACGCCGAGCTGCTGGATTTCTGCGCAGACCGCATGCCGTACTTCTGCGTGCCGCGCTACCTGGAGGTCGTCGACGAGATCCCGAAGAACGTGATCGGTCGCATCCGAAAAGACGTGCTGCGTGCCCGAGGCCTGCAATCGAGTGCGTGGGACCGAGAAGCGCACGGCTACATGCTGATTCGTTAGGAGACCAGATGACGCTCACGTACCAACAGCAGCACGTTCTGGACGGGCTGGCCGGCCGGGCCGCGATCCTCGACCTGACCGCGCGACACAATCGGCTGTACTCGGCGGGCGATCTCGCCGGCTGGGTCGCCACATTCCGGCACGCGGGCGCGACATACGCCCGTGGCGGCGAGACTTTCACCGAGCTGCGCGCCGGCTTCGACGGCGGCGGCGGACAACGCCTGGTCACCATCGACCACGAGGTGTCGGTCGACGGAGTCGAGGCGACCCAGCAGTGTGTCGCACTGCTGCTCAACGGAAACGAGCTGCGCGCCACCGGCGTCTACGTCGACCGGCTGATCTACGAGCGGGGCGGCTGGTACTTCACGTCGCGCGAGCTGACCTGGGACCCGATACCGCGCACAGACGCGCTACCGGCGTGAGTCCCGACATCAGTTACGAATTCGCGTTCGGCACATACGACGACGCGGTCCAAATGGTCGGTGTGCGCACCGAGCCGCGATTCGCGGGCACGGCGGTCAGCTCGGCACGAATCCACCACTTCGCGTCGATGGTGCACGACGGCAACCCGTCATACTGGGACAGCGATTTCGCGAAGCAGGTGTGGGGCGGGCTGGTGGCACCACCTGCGCTGCTAATGGGATTGCTGATTCCGCCGCCGTGGCTGCCGTCCGATACCCCGCGAGTGGCGTCGATCGCGATCCGCGTGCCGCTTCCCGGAACCACGTTCATCAACGCCTCCAACGACGTCGACTTCGTCGCACCGATTCTCGAGGGCGATCGGCTGTGCGTCGTCGAGGAGGTCGTTTCAGTATCACCGGAGAAGACCACGCGGTTGGGCGTGGGCCACTTCGTCGAGACCTGCGAACGGTACTACCGCAACGACACCGTGGTCGCCGTCAACCGCAACACGCTGTTCCGTTTCACCCCGGCGGACGCGTCGTGAAGTGGGACGAGATCGCCGTTCCTACAATGCTTCCGGACGTAGTGGACCAGATCGATTACCAGCGAGTCGTGATGAATGCCGGAGCGACCTGGGACTACTTTCCGGGCCACTTCGACCCGGATTATGCCCGAAAAAACGGTCACCCGACCATCTTCGTCAACACGATGCATCTGGCCGGGTTCATCGACCGGGTCGCAACCGACTGGGCCGGGCCGTACACCCGCGTCGTGCGCCGCAAGATGGCTGTACACGGGTCGATCTATGCGGGCGACTCGATGGTGGGCCGCGGTCGCGTCGTTGACAAGCGCCGCGACGCCGCTCGATGCTTGGTGGACATCGAGATCGCGGTGTTCAACCAGCGTGACGAACTGTGCTGCCCCGCCGAGGTCACGCTGGAGTTTGTCGTCAGGTGAGTTCCGGCAGCTTGCCGGCGCTCACCGTCGACTGCAGCTCGACGTATTCCGAGAGCCCCTCGGCACCGAACTCGCGCCCGATGCCGGACTGTTTGAATCCGCCGAATGGACAAGTGGTGTCGAGTGTGTACATGTTGATACCGTATGTGCCGGTGCGGATCTGCTCGGCGATCTGTAAGCCGTGTGCCGTGTCGCTGGTCCATACGGACCCCGCCAGGCCGTAGTCGCTGTCGTTGGCGATCCGGACTGCGTCACGCTCGTCGGTGTAGGTCAACACCGTCAGCACCGGACCGAAGATCTCCTCGCGAGCGATGCGCATGTCGTTGGTGGCGTTCGTGAACAGCGTCGGCTGGACGTACCAGCCGCGGTCATACGGCTTGTCGGTTCCGCCGACGACGATGCGTGCACCTTCGTCGACACCGGCCTGAATGTAGCCCTGCACCCGCCGCTGCTGTCTTTGGGCGACAAGCGGACCGACGTCGGTCGCGTCGTCCGCGGGATCGCCGACTTGCAGGTTCGTCATCATGTCGGCCAGTGCATCGACGACCTCGTCGTGGCGCTGCTCGCTCACCAGGATCCGGGTCTGGGCCACGCATGCCTGCCCGTTGTTCATCAGGCTGGCCGACTTCAGGCTCTCCACGGTACGGGCGATGTCGGCATCGTCGAGGATGATCGCGGCCGATTTTCCGCCCAGTTCGAGGCTGACCCGCTTGAGTTGCTCGCCGCACAGCGCCGCGATCCGGCGGCCGGTCGCCGACGATCCGGTGAACGAGATCTTGTCCACGCCGCGATGGGTAACCAGGCTTTCGCCGGTTTCGCGGCCGCCGGGGAGGATCGACACCACGCCCTCCGGGAGGTCGAGCTCGTCGAGCATCTCCGCCAACCACATTGCGTCCAAAGGTGTTTCAGGCGCAGGCTTGACGACGACCGTACATCCGGCGATGAGCGCGGGAATCATCTTCGGCATGATCAGGAACTGCGGCACGTTCCACGGCACGATCGCGCCCACCACACCGACTGGAGCGCGGCGCACGTGGACCTCACCGAACAGCCCTTGACGTCGCTCGGCCCAGGGGAACTCGCGGGCTATCGCGATGTTCAGATGCATCTGCGCGACCGCGCCGGCGGCCTGTCCCAGTCGGCTGAAGGTGCGGGGCGAACCCATCTCGGCGGTGATGAGGTCGGCAACCTCGTCCATGTGGGCGCTGTAGACCGCGGCGAGCTTCTCGATCTTCTCGATCCGTTCCGATACGGTCAGCCGCGGCCACGGTCCCTCGTCGAAGGCTGCCCGCGCCGCGGTGACCGCTCTGTCGACATCGGCGGGCGACGCCTCCGGTGTCTGCCCGATGGCTTTTTCTGTGTGCGGCGAGATGACGGTCAGCCGCTGCTCGCTGGACGGGTCCTGCCATCGGCCGCCGACGTAAAGCTGTTCGTATTCAAGGGATTTCATCTCAGCCGCCGCCTCTCACCCGGATGATGCCGCTATTGCTGCTAACATAGCAAAAAAAGCAACTTCGTGGGCAGGCCACTGTGGGTGATGACTGGCGTCGGTATCCGTTCGACCTCGTCGGAAAAGACCCGCAGTTCCGCTTTCCGGCCGCCGAAGGCGAGCACCCAGACTTCGAGTCGGACACCTGGTTTCTGGCCGGCCAGCTCAACGGCGAAAGCCGCAACTTCGCGTTCCTGACGATCTTCAACAAGAACCGGCCCGGCCACACCGTCGTTGCCGACTTCTACACGTTTGCGCTCTTCGACCTCGACACCGGCGAGTATGGCACCTATACCGACTACGACATGCCGCCGGCGAATCTTGGCGCGCAGCCCAAGCTGTCGATGGCCAGTGGCCACCTCGACATCGCGTACGAGAGCAGCGCAGGTACGGCGACCTGGCGGACCTGCCTCGAGAAGGGCGAATTGCAGCCGTATACCTACGATGTCGACTTCGTCGGCACCGCCCACACCGGCGAACCGATGCGACTGCGCCTTCACGTGTCGCCGACGCGCGCTCCTGTGCCGCTCGGCGCGTCGGCCTACGACGGAAAGATCTCGTGCTTCGGCCAGGACGACACCTATTCCTACTTCCAGACCGGCTTGACGATGACGGGAGATCTGCGGTGGGGGTCGACTGTCGAAGCCGTCACCGGCAGTGCCGGGCACGTTGACAGGCAATGGTTCCCGCGCTATGCGGGCGGGGGCGGAACAGACGGCGATCCGCGCGCGCGTGCGCACGAATGGCGGACGATCAGCCTGGACAACGGTATCGATTTGAGCATCTGGCGACAGTTCGACCGCACGACCGGCAATGCGTTGCAACCGTTTTCGGGTGCGACGACGAGCTCGGCAGATGCAATGCCGACGTGCGTCG
>DATBFF010000190.1:0-2399 GCA_036558625.1 Mycobacterium sp.
TCGCCGAGCACGTACTGCGCGTATTGCTGGTAGTTCGCGAATGCTTGATTGCCGGTCTTGGCCCACGAGGCGCGGAGCTTGAGATCGGAGATCTCCGGCATGTCGCGGAAGAAGCTCTCCTCCGACAGACGCCAACCCACCGACAGCGAGGGGAAGACGCCCCATTGGTTGCCGGTGCCGAACCGCGATGACCCGTCACGCCGGATGCTCGCGCCGATGAGATAGCGGTCGTTGAGGTTGTAGTTGGCGCGGCCGAAGAAGGAGATGAGACGACTCTCCTGAATGTCCTGCACGTTCTGCGTCGTCAGCGCCGCTGTGACGCCGTTGCCCTTGAGCAAATCGGTGCTCAGTCCTGTCGCGAGATACCACGGATATTCAGCGTGCGATTGGCTGTACGAGTAGCCGCCCGTGATGTCGATCGCTCCTGGGATGACGGCGGGCTGCGTTACATACGTGAAGAACGACTCGAGTCCGGTGTTGATCTGGCTCTGGTTCGCGCGATAGTCGCTTCCCTTCTGACCACTCTTCAGCTGGCCGTGCAGCACGCTCGGGAAAAACGTCTGCCGATCGGTGCGTGCGACGTCATAGTTGAGATTCAGATTTGCGGTGAGTCCCTCGAGCCCTGGAATGTGATAGCTGCCCTGGATGCCGCCGAGGTTGCGATACGTGGTACCGCGATCCGTCGCGAGCGCGAGGAGCGCGACCGGATTGTCGGCCGATTGCAGCGTGTTGCCCGGCCAATCGTAGTAGCCAGTCGTCGTCGTCGGATCCATGATCGGCTGTGTCGGTCCCATCTGCGTTGCATTCGACAACACGCCGCCCGGCGTGAAGTTGTCGAGGTTGCGCGAGCCCTTTTCGGTCAAGCGGATGTCGAGCCGGTCGTCGAGGAGACGCTGGCCGAAGTTCAGGTCGAGCGAGACACGCTCTGTCGCACTGCCGCGGATGATGCCATTCTGCCGCAGGAATCCGCTCGACACACGCCAGTTCGTGTTCGGGTCGGAGCCGGACACCGCGAAGTTGTGCTCCTGGCCGACGCCCGTCCGCTCGATCTGCCCGAACCAGTCGGTGTTCGCGCTACCGAGCTGACTCACTTTGTCCGGCGCGTATGTTTGAACGGCCGTGCGGAACTGAGCCGCCGTCAGCATGTCGGGCCGGCGCGTGATCGAAGACGCCGAAACGCTGCCGGTATATGTGAACTGCGGGCGGCCGCGTCCCGTCTTCGTTTGAATCAGCACGACGCCGTTGGCCGCGTTCGCGCCGTAGATCGCCGCGGCCGACGCATCGCGAAGCACCGTGATCGTCTCGATGTCGTCGGGATTGAGGAAGTTCAACGCGTTCCGCCCCGACACCGAGAGTCCACCGCCCGCGCCCGTGCCGATCTGGACGCCGTCGATGACGTAGAGCGGCTCGCTGCTGGCGTTCACCGATGTCGCCCCACGGATGCGGACCGAGATGCCGCCGCCCGGCTCGTTGTTGTCGACGACCTGCACGCCGGCGACTTTGCTCCGAATCAGCTCCTCGGGACTCAC
Organism: Mycobacterium sp.; assembly: GCA_036558625.1. Taxonomy (GTDB): domain Bacteria; phylum Actinomycetota; class Actinomycetes; order Mycobacteriales; family Mycobacteriaceae; genus Mycobacterium. The sequence goes on from DATBFF010000190.1 coordinate 1,530, forward strand.
GATGCGGCCGGTGTTGAACTGGTCTGATGAGACTTGTGTGACGGCGCCGGTGATGTTCCCGGCGCGCTGCTCGCCGTAACCGGTGACGACCATTTCGGCGAGGGCGACGGCCTGCGCCTCGAGTGCCATGTCGACGTCGACCGTTTGGCCGGCGGCCACGGTCACGAATCGCCCGGCCGGCGTGTAGCCGATCACGCGAACCCGGACGGTGTCGCTGCCCGAGACGTTGGGAATGACGAACTGCCCGTCAGCACGTGTTTGCGTTGCTCGGCCGCTGAAGGTGACGGACACACCTGCCAGCGGTTGACCCGAGGCCTTCCCGGTCACGTGGCCTCGAATGGTGCCGCCCTGAGCGAACGCAGCGGAAGGGAGTAGCGCGAACAGGACGGGTATGGCGTGCTGCACCAGCCGGCGTGATCTCATAAGCACGGTCCTCGAGCGAAACGGGTGTCCAGTCGCCTGGCCGATGTCGGGCCGGCGTCGTACGTGTGAATTCTCTAACTGCAGGGGACGGGCGGGTGGTCACGCCCCCGCGCGTGCACAGTGGTTGCCGCGGGTTCGCGCCCGCCCTCCTCGGCGAACGATCGCACGCAAGCGCGCACGACGAGGTGGGCATCGAACGTCGCGCGGCGCAGGACATCAGGGGATTCCACGTGCTCGATCAACATGCGCGCGGGTGGGTTAGAATGCGGGCCCACTCAGACGGCGTCAAGAAGGCGCCAGGCGCCCGGCATCAGGGGCGCCCGACCTCCCCTCTTCCTTCGAAGTCGATAAATCCCTTCCCGGGATCTGCCCCGACGAGTTTGACCCGCACCTTGTCGCCAACATCGAAGCCTTCGTGGTGGCGTATGACCATACCTTCCGCCGGCG
>DATBFF010000191.1:0-5531 GCA_036558625.1 Mycobacterium sp.
CCGAGTTCGCGCGGTATCCGAGCCATGAACTGTAATTCTTACCGTATCGTTTCGCCGACAAGGAGGAGGTCACCGAATGGAAGCAGAAACGGTGCCCGCCGGAATCGACAGCGCGGCCGCTCTGCTGGAGATCGAAGCGATCAAGCAGCTCAAGGCGCGCTACTGCCGCTATCTCGACACCAAGGACTGGGCGGCGTGGCGTGAGATCTTCACCGACGACTTCCTCAGCGACACGTCGAAGGCGGGCGGCAAGGTGATCGAAGGCGCCGACGAATTCGTGGCCTTCACCCGCCGAAACCTCAAAGACCGGGCCACTGCGCATCAGGTGCACGCACCGGAGATCGAGTTGACGTCGGCGACGACCGCCCGGGCGGTGTGGGCGCTGGAGGACGTGGTCCGGCTCGCGCCAGCGATCAACTTGCGCGGCTACGGCCACTACCACGAGACCTACCAGAAGGCCGGCGGGCAGTGGCGCATCAAGAGTTCCCAGCTGACCCGCCTTCGCGAGGACGTCTTCAACGTGGTGGTGTCCGTCTACATTTCCGACCGCATCCGCCGGGCGCTGGCGAAGGTTTCGCGCCGGGTGACGAAGTGACCGACTGCCTCAATTCGCCCATGCCGCATTCGTTGCCTACCCTGGTGAGTTGTGAGGTGGAATCAGGCAGCCGCTGTCGCGGCGATCGTGGCGGCCTGCGTTGCGTCGCCGGCAATCGCGAAGGCTGATCCACCCGCGCCCGCGCCCCCGCCCGCGCCAAAGACTTCGATCGACGCCGACGGCACCTATGCCGTCGGAACCGACATCGCGCCCGGCACCTACAGCTCCGCCGGTCCTGTCGGGGACGGCGCGTGTTACTGGAAGCGGGTCAAGGGCGACGACCTCGTCGACAACGCATTCAGTAAACAGCCGCAGATCGTGCAGATCGACCCGGCCGACACCGGGTTCAAGACCAGCGGCTGCCAGCCGTGGCAGCTGGTCGCCTGCCCGCCCCAATGTCCGCCGACGCAGGGATCGCCGCTGGGAGTGCTCGGTGACTTGACCAAATTCCTTGCGCCGCGCCTGGGTACCACAGGCCCGCCTGCCGGTGGCTGACCTGCACCCAGACGTCTCGGTGCTTGCGCCATTGCTGGGCGTCTGGTCAGGTCGCGGGGCCGGTGAGTACCCGACGATTCAGCCTTTCGACTATCTCGAGGAAATCACCTTCAGCCACGTCGGCAAGCCGTTCCTCGCCTACGCGCAGCGAACCAAAGCTGCCGACGATGGCCGCCCGCTGCACGGCGAGACCGGTTATGTCCGGGTGCCGTCGCCGGGTCGGGTCGAGTTGGTACTGGCGCATCCGACCGGTGTCACCGAGATCGAGGAGGGCACGCTGTCTGTCGACGGGGCTGTGCTGGAGATGGAGTTGGCCGCGACGGTGATCGGGCTGACTATGTCGGCCAAAGACGTGGCGGCGCTGAGCCGTTCGATCCGCGTCGACGGCGACGAGCTCGCCTACACACTGCGTATGGGCGCAGTAGGCCAGCCCTTGCAGCACCACCTGGCCGCCACACTGCACAAAACGCGTTCATGACAGGCGACGGCAGAATCCAGGTCCCCGGCGATCTCGACGCCGTAACGGCAGTCGGAACCGAGGACCATTTCGGAATAGATCCGGCAGCGGTCGAGCGGATCTGGCAAGCCGCGCGGCACTGGTATCAGGCCGGAATGCATCCCGCGATCCAGGTGTGCCTGCGGCACAACGGAAAAGTGATCCTCAACCGGGCCATCGGGCACGGCTGGGGCAACGGACCCGACGATCCGCCGGACGCCGAGAAGGTTCCAGTCACCACCGACACGCCTTTTTGCGTGTACTCCGCCGCGAAGGCGATCACCACGACCGTCGTGCACATGCTCGTCGAACGCGGGGTTTTTTCGCTCGACGATCGCGTCTGCGAATATCTACCGACTTACACCAGTCACGGCAAGGACCGCACGACGATCCGGCATGTGATGACGCACAGCGCCGGCGTGCCTATCTACACCGGTCCGCGGGTCGACCTCAAACGCATGGACGACAGCGAGTACACGCGCGACATGCTGTCCAAGCTGAAGCCTCTGCACCCGCCGGGTCTGGTGCACATCTACCACGGTTTGACATGGGGCCCGCTGGTTCGTGAGATCGTCTCCGCGGCTGCGGGAAAGAACATTCGCGAGATTCTCGCCACCGAGATCCTTGATCCGCTCCGCTTCCGTTGGACCAACTACGGCGTTGCCGCGCAAGATGTTCCACTGGTGGCCCGCAGTTATGCCACCGGCAAGCCATTGCCGGCCCCGATCGCGAAGATCTTCAAACTGGCCATCGGCGGGACCTTGCAGAAGACGATTCCGTTTACCAATACGCCGCAGTACCTCACCAGTGTGCTGCCGTCGTCCAACACTGTCTCGACCGCTGACGAGCTGTCCCGGTTCGCCGAAATCCTGCGCCGTGATGGCGAACTCGACGGCGTGCGCGTGCTGCGCCCGGAGACGCTTCGCGCCGCGGTAACCGAGTGCCGCCGGTTGCGTCCGGACGTCGCGGTCGGGCTCGCCCCGCTGCGCTGGGGCACGGGATACGCGCTCGGCTCGAAGCGCTTCGGCCCCTTCGGACGCAACGCACCGGCCGCGTTCGGCAACCTCGGCTTGACCAACATCGCGATTTGGGCCGACCCCGAGCGCGACTTGGCGGCTGCGGTCGTCAGCAGCGGAAAGCCCGGCAGACATCGCGAGGCGAACCGCTATCCCGCGCTGCTGGACCGCATCACCACCGAAATCCCACGCAGCTGAGATCGGCCTGCACCTCGAGAGATCTGCGAACCCACCGCACGGCTAAGCCAGAAAACGTTCCATGTACGGCGCGAAGCGTCGATACAAGTCGTTCTCGTCGAGGCCGAACATCTCGCACGACGTCGCGACCTGGCCGAGTCGGCCACGCGCATGGCCGGCCAGGTAAGCGGCCATCGCCGAACGTGCCTCATCGGTCACTGTCTCGCCGGCGAGGTCGTAGACGCGTTGTGCGACAACGGATTCGTCGGCCATGAAGTCGTCGAAGCGCACGTCGATCGAGCGGTCGGGACCGATGACGTTTCGGTCCCGAACGAGCGCGGCCAGCATGTGCTCGAGCCGGTCTACCCAATCGTTCGCAATCTCGCCGACCGGCACCGGGCTGCGGTGCATGCGCGCCGAGTAGACGATCATCGCGATCATCGACAGCACCACCGGCACCGGATCGCGGTGCGTGCACACGACGACCACGCCTGGGAATACGCGGTCGAGCACCGGCAGCTGCTCGAGATGCTGAGGAGACTTCAGCAGCCAGCGACGACCGCCGCGCAGAAACTGCATGGCTTTGAGCTGGGTGGCGAGGTAGATGTAATGCGGTTTCTGGTCGTGAGACTCGTAGTAGTCGCGCCATCTCGGCACGTGCCCGATGGTCTCGAGGAGCATGGTCGAGAAGTCGTTGGCGAGGAGTTGAATCTCTTCGTGGACGTGGTCGGTGGTCATCTCGTGCATGAGCCGGAAGTGCGGCATCACCACATCCATGAAGCCCACCGCGGCGTCCATGCGTGTGCGGCGAGGATCCGGTTCGACGCCGGCCTCGGCCGGCAGCGGGAACGGCTCGACGCTCTCCCAGTAGGGCATGGTGCGGAATGTCTCTGCCGCCCCGAGCAGATTGTGCAGGTGGGTGGTGCCGGTACGCGGGAGGCCGGCGATGACAACCGGTGGCGCCAGGTCGATGTCGTGGATCTCGGGGTGGCGTTTCAGCAGATCCGTCAGGAGCAGGCGGTTTTTGAGCAGCTGCAATAGTTGCGAAAAGAAGTTGACGACGCCCGGCGCGTGCATGCCGTCGATCTCGTGCAGGGCCGCCAGATACACATCAAGTCGTTCTCGGTAGTCGTCGGACCCGAAATCATCGAGGCCGGTGTCGGCAATCGCTTTGGCGTGCAATGCATCCGTGTCGAGTGGACACTCAAGGGCCATCATCGCCATCAGTTCGCGGATCTGCTGTGCCTCTGGGCTGAACCGGGGCTCGGCGAGATCGTCGAGGCGGACGTGGGCGTTCACAGCGACTTATGTTACTGTAAGTTCCGTAATGTCGACAGACCTTGGCCGCCCTAGGAATCCGCGGATCGACGCCGCGGTTCTGGACGCGACGGCTGAGATGGTTGGCGAAACCGGTTACGCCGCACTGTCCGTCGACGCGATCGCCCGGCGCGCCGCTACGAGCAAACCGGCCATCTATCGCCGCTGGCCGAGCAAGGCTCACCTGGTGCACGAGGCGGTGTTCCCGATGGACGCCGCCACTGAGCTCCCCGACACCGGGTCGCTGGCCGGAGACGTGCGAGAGATGGTGCGCCGCACGGTCTCTGTGCTGACCGAACCGGCCGCGCGGGCGGCGCTGCCCGGCCTCGTCGGCGAGATGGCGGGGGACCTCACGTTGCACGCCGCGCTGCTGGAGAGGTTCGACGTCATCCTGTCGCGCGGCCTGACCGAGCGCCTGGACGATGCGGCGGCCCGCGGCGAGGTCCGGCCCGACGTCACTGCCGCGGACCTTATCGAAGCCGTCGCCGGGATTGCGTTTTTGGCGCTGCTCACCCGCGGTGCGGCACTCGACGATGCGTGGGTTGAGCGCACCGCCACGTTGATCATGAGAGGAATCAGCCGATGAGCGAATCCACGACCGCGTGGCGCGAGCTGTTGGAAACGCTTGGCGCTCTTGACTCGACGTTCCTCGAGGGCGATCGCGCGGTCACCGACGACCGCCACATCGCCGACGGCTACCGCATGCTCGCCACCACATTGGGCGTCGCGTTCGACACCTATCTCTTTCCCGAGCCCGGCCGGCCGATGTTCGTCGAAGTCAACACCCCGTTTCGCCGCGACCGCCGATGGGGAGGCGACAACACCGACGCGTACTACTTCATGTGTCCCGTCGACGAAAGCCGCCGATACCGCATCAGCGGCAACCGCGGCGACAGCGTCTACTTCTCCGTGACCGCCTACAACGAGCCCTCTCCGGGCGCCTGGTCCGACCGGATCATCGCGATCATGCGCGACGACGACCTCGACGTCGACGCGGACGGGAACTTCTCGTTCGAGTTCGGTCCCGCACCTGGCGCGGCCGTGCTGATGACCCGCGACTACCAGGCCGATCCGTTGACCGGCCGCCCCGTCCGGTGGCGTATCGAAACCCTCGACGAGCCCGATCCGATTCGGCACGGTGATGCCGAGACGGCGGCGGCGCTACGAGCCAGCGCCGCGTGGCTGCGCACGATGTTCGCGATCGTCCCGTTGGCCGTCGGAGTCCGAGTGGACGACTCACACACGCTCGGCCATGAAATCTCCGCAGTCGCCAACCAATTCGCCGATCCTTATCAGGTGCCGGATGCCAACTTCGGCTGGTCAGCGCGCGACGCCTGCTATGCCTACGGCAGTTACGTGTTGGAGGCGGACGAAGCGCTCGTCGTCACTCATCGGCCGCCGGCGTGCCGGTTCTGGAACCTGGTGGTCTGGAATC
>DATBFF010000192.1:0-6262 GCA_036558625.1 Mycobacterium sp.
GATCACGTTGGCCGGCGCCTCGTTGGACCCGATCTTCACCGTGCCCTCGAGGCCGCGTCGGTGCCATGCGTCCAACGCCGGCCTGGCCGCCATGATGATCTGCCGTTCGACGGAATCGACGCTGTCGCGCGGCGGCATTTCTGCCCCGGCCGCTTCGCCGATCAACCTGATCGAGTTCATCAGATGATCGGTGAGCGCTGCGACGTCGAACTCTCTGCACGCCGTCTGCTTGCCGAGATCGTCTTTGGCAATGTGGTGCGTCACCCGCTGTAGCTCCGCCAACGAGGCTTCGGCACTGGCCAATTCATCGATGGGAGGGGTATCCGTTCTGGGCATGTCTCTACCGTACGGCTAGCCTCAACAGTCATGGGAGACGCATACGAATCGGTCAACGTCGACGTCGACGCCCATGTGGCGCGGGTGACGCTGATCGGGCCGGGCAAGGGCAACGCGATGGGTCCGGCGTTCTGGCGCGAGATGCCGGAGGTGTTCGCGAAGCTCGACGCCGACCGGGACGTGCGCGCGATCGTGCTCACTGGCTCGGGCCGCAATTTCAGTTACGGCCTCGACCTGCCGGCGATGGGGAGCAGCCTGACCGCGGTGATGGCGGACGGCACGTCGGCGCGTCCGCGCGCGGACTTTCATGCCGAGGTGACGCGCATGCAGGGCGCGATCAGCGCCGTCGCCGACTGCCGCACGCCGACGATCGCGTCGATCCACGGGTGGTGCGTCGGCGGCGGCGTCGACCTGATCTCGGCGGTCGACATCCGCTACGCCAGCGCCGACGCGAAGTTCTCGGTGCGGGAAGTGAAGCTGGCAATCGTCGCCGACGTGGGCAGCCTCGCGCGGTTGCCGCTGATTGTCTCCGACGGACACCTGCGCGAATTGGCGTTGACGGGCAAGGACATTGACGCCGCCCGTGCCGCGCAGATCGGCCTCGTCAACGACGTGTACGACGACGCCGATGCGTGTCTGGCAGCCGCGCACGCGACCGCGTCCGAGATCGCTGCGAACCCGCCGCTTACCGTGCACGGGATCAAGGACGTACTCGACCAACAGCGGATTGCACGGGTGTCGGAAAGCCTGCGCTACGTCGCCACGTGGAACGCGGCGTTTCTGCCGTCGAAGGACCTGACCGAGGGCATCAAGGCCGCCTTCTCCAAGACCACGCCGGAGTTTCGCGGCGAGTAGCCCGCAGGAAATCGGCGGGTCAACTGCTACAGGGTTAAAACCCTAGCGTCTGGATGGTTGCCGAGATCCTGCGCCGATAGATCCGGGACCAGACCGAGCTCACGGTAAATGTCCGGGCGCACCACCGGTGTTTGGGAGTAGGTTCGAAGGCCGGTCACCTACTACGAGAACTCCAACTCGACCCCGCCAAGGACTACCAACCACAACCAAAACCGTGAACGATGTCCCAAGACACATGTGCACGATGTCCCGAGACATCGCATTGGCGGTGGCGGAGGGATTTGAACCCCCGGACGGTTTTAGCCGTCTCTCGCTTTCAAGGCGAGTGCATTAGGCCGCTCTGCCACGCCACCGCGGACAAGAGTAGCGGGTGCGTTCAGGCAGTAGCTGGCGCGGAAATGTCGAGAAGCGACCGCGCGGACTACCGTTCCGGCGGCTAGCGCGGGTCAGCGCGGGTGATGCGTTGCGGCGGCGGCCCATCGAGCTTGAGTCCGGCGTTGATCCGCCGGCAGTTCTCCCCCAGCGCAGCCACCTGCGGACGCGACAGCTGACCCAGAAAACGCGCCTTCACACATTGGCTGTAGGTGGCCATCGCCTGATTCACGGCGTGGCGCCCTTCTGGGGTGATCGCCGCCAGTACCCCGCGCCCGTCGACCGGGCTGGCCTCGCGACGGACGAGACCCTGCTTCTCGAGCCGACGGATCTGGCGGGTCACCCGGCTCGGCAGCGACATCAGAGTTTCGGCCAGATCACCCATCCGCGCCGAGCCATCCGGCTTCTTGGTCAGCATGTGCAGCAGCCGAACGTCGACCAGTGTCAGCTTGTGCGCGCCGACCAGCTCCCGGTTCAGCGTGACCGACATTCCGAGTGCTGCTTCAAGGAAGTTCTGCCACGACCGCATCTCGGCAAGATCCAACCCCGGCATGTCGCTCGCGGTGCGTCCCGCAATTAACCCCTCCACGGCACAGAATCTTAAGTCACGCAATCGTTGCCGGGGGCGGGAATTAGCGCGGTAGTACCGTTAACAAATGCGCGCCGTCGTCGCCTACTCCGCCGATCGGCTTTCGTGGGATGAGGTGGCCGATGTAGCGCCGCAGGCCGGTGAGGTGCTACTACGGGTCCGGGCCGCAGGTGTTAACAGAGCGGATTTGCTGCAAGCGGCCGGTCAGTATCCGCCGCCGCCCGGCGCCAGCGAGATTCTCGGTATGGAGGCATCCGGGACGGTCACCGAGCTCGGCGACGGTGTCACCGGGTGGTCACCGGGGCAGGAAGCTTGCGCGTTGCTCGCCGGCGGGGGCTATGCGGAGCACGTCGTTGTACCCGCGCCGCAGCTGATGCCGGTCCCCGACGGCGTCGACGTCGTGAGCGCCGCGTCGTTACCCGAAGCGGCGTGCACGGTGTGGTCGAACCTCGTGATGACGGCCGGCCTCGAGCGCGGCCAGACGGTGCTGTTCCACGGCGGCGGCAGCGGCATCGGCACGCACGGGATTCAGGTCGCGCGGGCACTGGGAGCCAGGGTCGCCGTCACCGCCGGCTCCGCGGACAAGTTGCAGGCCGCTCGCGAGCTGGGCGCCGACATCACGATCAACTACCGCGAGGAGGACTTCGTCGAGCGCCTCCGTGACGAAGGTGGCGCCGACGTGATCCTCGACATCATCGGCGCGAAGTACCTCGATCGCAACGTCGACGCGCTTGCCCCCGACGGCCGCGTCGTGGTGATCGGCATGCAGGGCGGCACCACGGCAGAACTGAACCTCGGCAAACTCCTTGTCAAGCGCGCCGGCGTCATTGCCACCGCGCTGCGCGGTCGGCCGGTCGACGGTCCGCACGGCAAAGGTGCGGTGGTCGCCGAGGTCGTGAAGAACGTGTGGCCGATGATCGCCGACGGGCAGGTGCGTCCAGTGATCGGGGCGGTAGTGCCTATCGAGCAGGCCGCCGAGGCACACCGGATGTTGTCGTCGGGTGAAGTGACGGGCAAAGTCGTTCTGCGCGTGGGCGATTGACGCTAGCCCAGCGAGGCGAGGGTTCGCACCAGCTGATCCACCTCGCCCGTCGTCGAATAGTGTGCGAGTCCGATCGTCACCGCGCCGCCGACGTCGTTGACGCCGAGCAGGTCGAGTACGCGTGACGGTGCGTTGCCAACCGCGCAGATTCCGTTGTCTGCCAACCGCTGCACCACGCGTTCCGCCGGGATGTCGGCCACGGTGAAACTCAGCACCGGAATCTGCGCCTCCGGTTGACCCAATACCATGACCCGCGGCAGGGAACGCAGCGACACCTGCAGGTAGTCGAACACCCGATCCATGTACAAGCTTGCGGATTGCATTGAGACAGCGAGTCTTTGACGACGAGTGCCCGACGCCGACTCGTCCAGCGACGCCAGGTACTCGATGCTGGCGACCACGCCGGCGAGCAAACCGTACTGGTGCACACCCGTTTCCAGGCGCGCCGGCCCGGTGGCGTTGGGCGCCAACGACATCGACGTGAATGTGTCGATGATCGCCGGCTCCCGAAACACCAGCGCGCCGATCGGCGGGCCACCCCAACCGACCGCGTTGAGCGCGACTACGTCCGCGTCGATCTCGGACAGATCCATCAGCCGGTACGGTGCGGCCGCCGAGTGATCCACCACCACAAGCCCACCGGCGTTGTGCACCAGCTTGATCACCGACCGCAGATCGGTGACGGTTCCCAGCGTCGACGACGCCGACGTCATCGCGACGAGCCGAGTTCCCTTGGTGATCAGACTCTCCCACTGCCACGAGGGCAAATCACCTGTTTCGATATCGACCTCGGCCCACTTGACGTTGGCGCCGTAGCGGTTAGCTGCCCGCAACCACGGCGCAATGTTCGCCTCGTCGTCGAGCCGAGTGACAACGACCTCGTAGCCGAGACCGGACCGGCTCGCCGACGCGTCGGCGAGCGCTCTCAGCAAAATCGCGCGGTCCGCGCCCAAGACCACTCCGCGGGGGTCGGCATTGACCAGATCGCCCACCGCCTGCCGCGCCGCCTCCAGCACCGCACCGCTGCGCCGTGCCGCCGGATGCGGACCCTGGGCATCCGGGCGCGACCCCCGAAACGCGGTCGAGACCGTCGTCGCCACCGCGTCGGGAACCAGCATGCCCACCGGGGCGTCGAAGTGAACCCACCCGTCACCCAGCGACGGGTGCAAACCGCGCACCCGGGCAACGTCGTATGACATGTGAGCCACCCTCAGAGCTTCTCCGGATCGACCGAACCGACCCACTCGCCGGCGGCGCCCGGCCCATCCAGCGATACCTGGCCGAGGCACCTGGCCAGCCATACTAGTCCAGTGAGCTTGGCCCTCTCAGCGCTGCCAGCACTGCTGCTGCTGATAGCGCCGGGGACGCTCGTCGGAATCGTTGCCCGGCTACCTTGGCCGACTGCAATCGCGGTTGCTCCGGCACTCACTTACGGTGTCGTCGGGCTGGCAATCGTTCCGCTCGGTGCGCTCGGCTGGCCGTGGAACGCGTGGGCGAGCTTGTTTGCTCTGGCGGTGGTGACCGCGGCCGCCGTCGGTTTGCGAGCGCTGCTGTCGCGGTACCGCGACCGCGACGCCGAGGCACGCGCCGTGTCGACGGGCTCGGCCTTGACGGCTGCGGCGGGAGTCGCGCTGGGCGTCGCGCTGATCTTTTACACCGCGGCGGCCGGGATCGAGCACTGGCAATCGATCCCCAGCACCTGGGACGCGGTGTGGCACGCGAACGAGGTTCGTTTCATTCTCGACACCGGCCAAGCATCGCCGACACACATGGGTGAGCTTCGCAACGTCGAAACCCACGCCGCCCTTTACTATCCGTCGGCGTTTCATGCGTTGGCCGCGGTGCTGAGCCAGCTCACCGGCGCCACGGCCACGACCGCCTATACCCTCAGTTCAGTCGTGGCGTCGGCGTGGCTGTTTCCGGTCAGCGCGGCGGCGCTCACGTGGCACCTGATGCGGTCACACACCACCCAGTGGCGCACCGCAGGATGCGCGGCCGCCGCCGCGGCGATCGCGGCGTCGTTCACCGCCGTGCCCTACATCGAGTTCGACACGGCGTCGATGCCGAACCTGACGGCGTACGGGATGGCTGCGCCGACGACGGCGCTCATCGTCTCCGCGCTTCGGCACCGCGACCGCATCCCGGTGGCGGTGCTCGCACTGGTCGGCGTGTTCTCGGTGCACACCACCGGTGGGGTGATCGTCGCGGTGTTCGTCGCGGCATGGTGGGTGTGCGACGGACTCTGGCGCCCGGTCCGCGACCGTGCGGGCGACATGGTGTCGCTGCTGCTCGTCGCGATCCCGGGCGTCGCGTTGCTGCTGCCGCAGTTCGCCGGCGTGATCAAGCAGGCCGACATCATCGCGGGGCACGCATTCGTCACGCATGAAGGCAAGAAGAAAGCGTTGTTCGACGCGTTCGCCGGCCACACCCGCCACCTCAACGACTTCCCGATCCAATGGGCGCTGCGCGTCGTCGCCGGGGTGGGGGCGGTCATCCTTGCGGTGAAACGGATCTGGTGGCCGCTGGTGGTCTTTTTGTTTCTGGCCGCCGCGATCGTGTATTCGTCTGCGCCGTTCGGAACTGTGTTCGGCACGGCGCTCGGCAAATTCAGCGACCTGTTCTACAGCGACCCGCGCCGGCTCACCGCGGTGATCACCCTGCTGCTCGCGCCGATGGCCGGGATCGCGCTGTTCACGGTCGCCGACGCGGTGGTGGCCGGCATGCGCCGCCTCCCCGCGGCCGGCGTGCGCCGCCTCCCCGCGAAAGGGGCGACGGCGGCGCTCGTCGCGGCGGCGGCCGTCGTATCGGCGTGGCACTACTTTCCCCGCCACGAGTTCTTGTTCGGGCAGAAATACGACTCGGTGATCATCGACCACAAGGACCTGGAGGCGATGGCGTATCTCGCCGCACTGCCCGGTGCCCGCGAAACGGTCATCGGCAACGCCAACACCGACGGCACCGCATGGATGTACGCCGTCGCCGGCCTGCATCCGCTGTGGACGCACTACGACTACCCGGTGCAACAGGGGCCGGGCTATCACCGCTACATCTTCTGGGCATACGCCGAC
>DATBFF010000193.1:0-7470 GCA_036558625.1 Mycobacterium sp.
GGCATCCTCGTCTTCGCGGATCGCCACCCATGCCCGTCCTACCCGGCTGCGTTCCAGATTGCCGACGATCAACAGCGCACCGGCAACCAGCACAAGTCCGAGCCAGAACCACCAGGTGCCGTAGTTCGCGTCACCGCGGGCATTGCCGCTGGAGAAGAAGCCGCCGGGCACATCGCCCTCACCGACGTGGGGGTAGGCGACGCCGGGAAGGCCGCGCGGGCCGCGAGTGACTTCACCGAGGTTGTCGGCGAGCAGGCGGATGATCTCGCCGAACCCCAGCGTCACGATCGCGAGGTAGTCGCCGCGCAGCCGAAGTGTCGGCGTGCCGAGGATTAGCCCGGATATCGCTGTGATCCCGATGGCGATCGGCACACACGACAGCCACGCCCAGTCGGAGCTGAACGGCCCCGACCGGCTCAGTTGGTTCCACGGGCTGGCCGGGCTTGTCAGCAGTGCGACCGTGTAGGCGCCGACGGCGTAGAACCCGACATACCCGAGATCGAGCAGTCCGGCGGATCCGACGACGACGTTGAGGCCGATCGCGATCAGCGCGGTCATCGCGAACTGCGCCATAGTGCCGCCCAGGCTGATGCCGGGGGTGTCCAGCAGTGGCGGCGGGAAAAGCGGGAAGAGCCCGACGAGGACGAAACCAACAACGCCCACAACCCATTTCGCCTGACGGGACAAACCATCCCACCAGCCGCGCAATGCGTCGCCGGGGCGCGTCAGCTTCTCCGCCGTGGTCACACGCGCGCCTTTCCGAGGCTTTCGCCGAGGATTCCGGTGGGTCGGACCAGCAGAACCAGCACCAGCAGGACGAAGGCGACCACGTCGCGCCACTGACTGCCGAACACCGCCTGGCCGTAGTTCTCCATCACGCCGAGCAGCAACCCGCCGAGCAATGCGCCGCGCAAGTTTCCGATACCCCCGAGCACGGCGGCCGAAAAAGCCTTGATTCCCAACAGGAACCCGCCCGAGAAGATGATGCCCTGCGGCACCTTGAGTGTGTACAGAATCGCGGCGACGCCCGCAAGCAGACCGCCGATCAGAAATGTCGCCAGGATGATGCGCTCGCGGGAGACACCCATCAGGGTCGCGGTCACCGGATCCTGCGCGACTGCCCTGATCCCCCGACCGAACTTCGTTCTGTTGATCGCGATGTCGGTGGCGAGGGCAAACCCGAAAGCGGCGACGATGATCACCAGCGTCACGTTCGACACCGGGGCGCCGAACAGGGTGAACTGCGTCTTCGGCTCCACCAGTTTGATCGGCACCTGCGCGTTCGGACCGCCGTAGCCGTCGACCAACTGGGGCAGGATGAAGTGGACGAATTCCTGCAGCACGAACGACATCCCGATGGCGGTGATCAGAAATGCCAGCGGTTTCGCGTTGCGGCGTCGCAGTGGCCGGTATGCCACTGCTTCCAAACCCATTGCCGCGGAACCGGATACCAGCATCGCGACGGCACCCGCAACCAGCAGGTACCAGATCGTCAGCGGCAAACCCACGTCGTAGGTGTCACCGCTGGGCGTGAAGCCCAGAATCAGGTTGAGGGCGAAGTACGCACCGAACATACCGAGCATGAAGACTTCTGAGTGCGCGAAGTTGATCAGCCGCAGCACACCGAACACCAGGGTGTAGCCAACGGCCACCAGGGCATAGATCGCGCCCCATGCCAGCCCGTCAATGGTCAGATGCCAGAAGCCCGTGCGCAGCGCGTCGACGTTGAAACTGACGTCCCCGGCCAGCAGCACGCACTGGCCGAGGCAATCGTGAATCACTGTGCGGCCCAGGCTTCGTCAGCGATTACTGGACCTTGTAAATCCAGATCAATTTCGACGTCAGCTCGCCGTTGTCGGTCCACTGGTAAGTGCGGGCTACGCCGGGACCGTTGTATGCCCGCATGTATTGGAGCAGATCCGGGCGCGACACCTTGCCCGAGTCGATACCGCGCAGCATGATCGTGGCCAGGTCGTAACCCTCAGTGCTGTAAGTTCCCGGCTCCCGTTTGGATTTGGCCTTGTAATCCTTCGCGAACCAGTCGGGGGCGGGCCCACACGGGCAGGACAGGATCGCGTCTTTCGACGAGTCGCCGGCCTGGTCCACGAACTGCTGGTCCTTGGCACCGTCAGCGGAAACGAACGTCGCCTTGACATTGGCGTCGCGCAGCTGCTGGACGAAAGGGGCCGCCTCGGCGTAATACCCGCTGAAGAAAACGACGTCCGGGGACGCGCCGGCGATCTTTGTCACGGTTGCCGAAAATTCCTTGTCGCCCTTCTTGATCGAGGCGGCGCAGGTCGGATCCGCAACCGGCCCCAGCGTGTTGCGGATAGCGTCGCGCAACCCGGTGCCGTACGCGGTGCTGTCGTCGACGATGCAGACCTTCTTGGCGCCGAGCGAGCCCTTCATGTAATTGGCGACTGCGGGCCCCTGCACGGCGTCGTTGGCCAGCCCCCGCAGGAAGGTCTTCCACCCCTTCCGGGAGAGTTCCGGGTTCGTCGCCGACGCCGTCGCCGCCACCAGGCCCGCCTGGTCGAACGTGCTGCCGGTGGCCTCGGTCTCGCCGGAGAATGCGGGGCCGATCAAGCCGCGGATCTTCGGGTTGTCGATGATCTGCGGGGCGATGGCGGTTGCTGTCTGCTCCTGGCCTGCGGTGTCGAAGCTGATGAGTTCCACCTGGCAGCCGGGATTCGCCTGGTTGTGCTTGTCGATGGCGAGCTTCGCGCCGTCCAGGATGTTGATACCCAGTGCGGCGTCCGGGCCGGTGAGGGCACCGGCCATCGCTATCGCGACGGGCTCACACTTGGCCTTTCCGTCACCGGCCGGATCGACCGGCTTGGCGCTTTCTTCCTTGGGGACCTCTTTGCCGTTCTCGTCGATCTGGACCTGCGCGGCGATCTTCAGCCCCTTCGTCGACTCTTTGGACTGGGTGCAGCCGGCGATGCCAGTCACCAGAATTGTGGCTGCCGCGAAAACGACAGCAGCTCGCCCGACGCGACCGTGCACGTGTCACCTCCAGATAGCGATTGTCGGCCCGTCATCTGTCGGCGCCTCGGGTAAACATAGTCAACGCCTCACCGCCGTGCGCGTTGTTGCCCTATCCAGGCGACGGCGCGTCGCCCGACGTATCGAAGGTTTCGATGACCACTTCGGCGACCCGCTTCATCGTCGTCCGACGGTCCATCGCGGCACGCTGAATCCAGCGGAACGCCTCCGGCTCGGTCATGGCCTGCCTGCTCTGCAGCAGGCCCTTGGCGCGTTCGACGAGCTTGCGGGTTTCCAGCCGCTCGGTCAGCGAGGCCACCTCACGCTCGAGTTCGGCGAGTTCGGCGAACCGGCTGACGGCGACCTCGATCGCCGGGATCAGGTCGGTCGCCGAGAACGGCTTGACCAGGTAGGCCATCGCACCGGCCTCGCGCGCGCGCTCCACCAGTTCACGCTGGCTAAAGGCAGTCAGCACGACGATCGGCGCGATGCGCTTGGAGGCGATCTCGGAAGCGGCGTCGATGCCGTCGCGCCGGGGCATTTTGACGTCCATGATCACCAGGTCGGGCGTCAGTGATTCGGCCAGCTCCACCGCCTCTTGGCCGTCGCCGGCCTGGCCGACGACCTCATACCCCTCTTCCTTGAGCATCTCGGCCAAGTCGAGCCTGATCAGCGCCTCGTCTTCGGCGATCAGGACGCGGCGCGCGGCCGGCGCGGGCTCGGTCATGGTTGCCATTGTGTCGTGGCCGGCGGCAATGGGCGACCGCGGGTGCAGCCGGCGCGAGGCCTCGCAAACATCCTTTATCGTGGAGTGCTGCCTGGCCCTCGTATCCCAACTGGCAGAGGAAACGGATTCAAAACCCGTACAGTGTGAGTTCGAATCTCACCGAGGGCACCGAAGCTGGGGCTGACTCTCCGCCGCTCCGTCGTGCCCGCGGGCTAACACGTACCCAATTGCTTGCATTTCTGGCCCGCTCCAGTGCCTGTTGTCGCACTTCCAGTCGTCCCAGTACCGGTCGTACCCGTCGTGGTCCCCGTCGTGGTCCCGGTAGTCGTGCCCGTCGTGGTCCCGGTCGTGGAACCCGTCGTCGCACTTCCAGTCGTCCCAGTACCGGTCGTGCCGGTTGTGGTCCCGGTTGTCGTGCCCGTTGTGGTCCCGGTCGTGGTTCCGGTAGTCGTGCCGGTTGTGGTCCCGGTTGTCGTACCCGTTGTGGTCCCGGTTGTCGTGCCCGTTGTGGTCCCGGTTGTGGTCCCGGTTGTGGTGCCGGTCGTCGTCCCGGTCGTGGTGCCGGTCGTCGTCCCGGTGGTGTCCCCGGTCGTGGTGCCGGTGGTGTCCCCGGTGGTGGTCCCGGTCGTGGTTCCGGTGGTATCCCCGGTCGTGGTCCCCGTCGTGGCGCCGGTCGTCGTGTCAGGCGTGGCCCCGGTTGTCTGCCCGGTCGCGCTACCAGTCGTGGTACCGGTCGTCGCCCCGCTCGTGGTCGTTCCGCTTGTCACAGGCCCGCTCGTGGAGACGCCCGGAATCGGGCCGGAGACCGAACCGCTGCCAGTGCTGATGCCTGGGGCACTAACTCCGGGCGCCGGCGCGGGGGGCGGTGGGGGGACGCCCGGCGCGTTGACGACGGGAGGAGCCGGATTAGTTCCGCTGGTGCCGTTGCCCTTTGGGGTCTGCGGTGCGGACGGCTTTTGCTCGTTGGAACCGGTCAACGTGTAAGCCAGTCCGCCGCCGACCAATGTGACACCGACTACTGCTGCCGCGATGACGATGGTGGCGATCGGCGCCCTGCGTGGCGCGGGCGCCGGCGCAGGCGTGTCCCAACCGCCGGCCGCGGGGTACTGCCCGTACTGCGGATACGGCTGCTGCGGGTAGCCACCCGCACCGAAGTCCTGCGTGGGTTCCTCGCCCGGCATCGGCCCCTCTTGAGACCACGCCAAAGCGTCGGCGCGCCCCGTCGCAGCATCGCCGATGTCTGATCGCGTGGTCATATCCGCCGGATCCTGCGCATAGCCGCGCTGCGTCGGATCTTCGCCGTTTCCCCCGTATTGGGGCCTCGGACCTGTCATGGGCATTTCCTCGCTCATCCCTGCCACGGTGAGCTAATCAAACAACCCAACCGTCGCGATATGAGGTGTTTCCCCCCATTTTCGGAACGATTTCCGATACTGACCACGTGAGCGGCGGATTCGAGCCCGTGCCGGTAGGCAAAATGCCGGAAAGCCGTCACGCGTTCGCGAAGCCGCGATTAGCGCGGTGATCGTCTCGATTCTGGCGGTCGGTGTGGAGTGGTGCTTGCCCCAAAGTGCAATAAAGAACGCCCTGTCCCCGATACTCGAGCCGGTAGGGCTGGCGACTGGGCTCGATCAGAGTTGGTCGCTGTTCGCGCCCGCACCGCCGCAGCGCCAGGAAAACATCGAAGTTCACGATGTTCGTCATGTACCTCCCGTGGATCTCGCCCGACTCGGTGAGGACTCTTCCGGACAGGCTGAGACGGCTGGCGTGGCGGCGCGACCATCAGGGCATCCAGACCCCTTGAGGCACATAGGGATTCGTGCCAAAGGGCAAATACGGATTCGCTCCGCCGGTGTTCTGGGCCTGCGGGTAAGTAGCGACGGGCCCACCCGGCGGCAAGGCCACGGTACCGTCGTCCGCCGCGCCGGCCGGGGTCGCCAGGGCGATGGCCAGGGCTGCCGCTCCGCTGGAAATGATGGTGGCAAGTGCCAGCTTCTTCATTTTGGATTCCTTGTCTCGTGGTGACCTGCCCAACCGTGCCGCAATACACGCGATGCGTCTGTCCGCCGACTGGCCCGCACAAGGGATGAGTTCGACGTCGTCCAATTGGTGGACATCGCGAAGCCGCGAACTTGCGGTTTATGGCCGGAACGTATTGGCATCCGACCGGCGGATAAGCTTTGGGCATGGCCGCCGAGGTCACTGGTTCGGCAGCAGGCCCGATCGTCCGGACCTTCTGCGGCCCGCCGATGCGCCTCACCGCGCAGACACCGGCGCGCACCCGCCACTACATCGACCGCACCGCCCGCGGCCGCAAGGTCATCAACATCACGACGATCATTGCCGCGTTCCTCAGCGCCATCTTCGCGGCGCTGCAACTGCTGCCCCAGCAAGGGCTGTGGCGCATCGCGTTGATCAACTTGGTCGCCGCCGCGATATTCGCGGCGATTCCGCTACTTCACCGGTACGGTGACCTGCTCGCGCCGCTGACACTGATCATCGCCGCCTATGTTTCGCTCTCGGTCGTCACGTGGAGCCTCGGTACCGGGGCCGGGAATCAGTTTTACTTTCTCGTGGCCGCCACCGTGGCTGTGCTGGTGCTGGGCATCGAGCGCATCGTGCTCGCTTGCGTGCTCGTGGCAATCGGCGCAGGCATCGTCATCACGCTGCAATTCACGGTGCCTGCCAATACCGGAGTCCAGCCCGCCTGGTCGCTTACCCTCGGCTTCATCGTGTCGGTTACCGCGGCATGGGTCATGGTCGTGGCCACGGTGTGGTATTCGCTGCGGGAGACCGAGCGGGCCGAAGTAGCGATGGAAGAGGAGTACGACCGATCTGAATCGCTGCTCGCCAACATCCTGCCGGTCAGCATCGCGAATCGGTTGAAGAACCCCGCAACGACGATCATCGCCGACCGGTATGACGACGCTTCCGTGTTGTTCGCCGATATCGCCGGTTACACCGAACGCGCCAGCGAAACCACGCCCAGCGATCTCGTGGAGTTCCTCAACCAGCTCTATACCGAATTCGATCGACTTGTCGAACATCACGGGCTCGAGAAAGTCAAGACGAGCGGTGACTGCTACATCGTGGTCAGCGGTGTTCCGGAGCCGCGCAGCGATCACCTCGAGGCACTGGCCTGCCTGGCCTTGGGGATGGAAGACGCCATCTCGGGGCTGAATGACCCACTTGGGCAACGGGTTCCGATCCGCATCGGGCTGGGAGTCGGCCCCGTGGTGGCAGGTGTCGTCGGAACGCAGCGGTTCTTCTACGACGTGTGGGGCGACGCGGTGAACGTCGCCTCCCGAATGGAATCCACCGGAGTCGTCGGCCGCATCCAAGTACCGCACGACGTGTACGAAAGGCTCAGGGGCGATTTCGTTTTCGAGCCGCGCGGCGATGTGGAGATCAAGGGCAAGGGCACGATGCGGACCTGGTTTCTGACCGCACAACGCGACGAGGTCTCCCCCGTCGGCACAGCGGTCCTCAGCCGCCCGGCTGCGGCGGAGCGTCGGTAGCCGACGGAGGCGCTGCCACCGGCTGAGGCCACGGCGGCGGGTCGGGAAGGTATTCTACCGGTCCCGGCGGCAGATTGGTTCCAGGCGGCGGCGCTGTTCCCGGCAGCGGCTGACCGAGCTGATCCGGTGTGAGCCGACCCATCGCCCCGTGCCACAACGCGTGCGCGCCTTTGAGTGCGGGTATGAGGCTCGGGCGGTCTGGCACGTCGCCTTGCCCGACGCTGTAGATCTCTCCCTCGT
>DATBFF010000194.1:0-42356 GCA_036558625.1 Mycobacterium sp.
CGTCGAACATCCGAACGGCAATGCGCCGGAAGGCTTTTGCGAAACACTGGTGACGCAGCGTAACGGCGCACGGTGGAGTTGTGCCGATGCCTATCTGAAGCCTGTCGTCAATCGCAAGAACCTGACACTGTTCACCGACGCCCTCGCCCGGCGAGTGCTGTTCGACGGAACCCGTGCCAGCGCAGTGGAATTCGACAAGGACGGCCAGCGTCACGTCGTGCGCGCCCGCCGAGAGGTGGTGCTGAGCTGCGGGGCCGTCAATACCCCTCAGCTACTGATGCTGTCGGGTATCGGTGACCCATCCGAACTCAACGGCCATGGCGTCGACGTGGTGGCACCGTCACCGGACGTCGGAAAGCACCTCATCGACCATCTGGTCACGCCCCTGGGCTTCGACGTCCGCCGCGACAGCCTGTTCACCGCCGAAAAGCCCTGGCAGCTGGTCAAGTACCTGTTGCGGCGGCGCGGCATGTTGACCTCCAACGTTGGTGAAGCGTACGGGTTCGTACGCAGCAGCCCGGAGTTGGAGCTACCCGATCTGGAGCTGATCTTCGCTCCGGCACCGTTTTTCGACGAAGGGATCGGCGACCCGTACACCGGACACGCGGTGGTGTGCGGGCCGATTCTGTTGAAGCCGTTGAGCCGCGGCACGATCTCATTGCGCTCGTCGGACCCTACTGACAAGCCCGTCATCGACCCGAAGTATCTGTCCGACGCCAAAGATCACGCGGCGATGATGTCGGGGTTGCGGATGACTGTCGAGATCGCCGAAGCGCCTGCGCTGAAAGGGGTGCTGGGCAAGATCGCGCGACCGCTCGGCGCGGCAGACACCCGCGACGAGATGCTCGAAGAAGCGTTGAAGTCCTGTTCGCACACGCTGTATCACCCGGTCGGGACGTGCCGGATGGGTAGTGACCCGTTCAGCGTCGTCGATCCGCAACTGCGGGTCCGTGGTGTCGACGGGTTACGGGTGGCCGATGCCTCGGTCATGCCGACGATCATCCGTGGACACACCCACGCGCCGTCGGTACTCATCGGTGAGAAAGCCGCCGACCTGATCCGCGAGTAGTTGCCTAACGATTGGTGCAAACGCCGCGAACGTATGGGGCGTCCGCTGGTGGCCCGGACTGGGGTGGCCCACGACGCCGCGCAGGTGCGGGTGTGCTGATCACGTTTGTGACCCGGCCCGAGGGCGCGCTCATCTAGGGCCTTTGCGGGTCCGAGATGCAGGAGTCGTGGAGCACGGTCGTGGGCCCCGCACCGGGGTCACCTCGAGCTAGCCCTACTCCGCGTGCCCCCGGCAGAATGTCGGGTGATGAAGGTGAGAGTCGGCAGTCGCCGCGCGCACGACAAGCTAGTCGCGCTGCCCGGCGTGCGCACCGTGCGTCGTCCGGTCTCGCCCGGTAGTGCACAAGAGTTCGACCTGTACTACGTGCGCACCGGCCGCAAGTCGCCGCATCCGCTGCTGATCATTCCCGGGGGACCGGGTGCGGCGTCGATCGCGCTGTATCGGGGCACGCGGCGACGAGCGGCTGCCGCCGGCCTCGACGTGATCATGGTCGAGCACCGCGGTGTCGGGTTGTCCCGCCACGACGACACCGGCGCAGACCTGCCGCCGGCGGCGTTGACCATCAACCAGGTGGTCGACGACATCGCCGCTGTTCTTGATGACGCTCACGTCGAACGCGCGATTCCGTATGGCACGTCCTACGGCACGTACATCGCGGCCGGCCTCGGCGTACGCCACCCCCAGCGGATGCATGCGATGATCCTCGATTCGCCAGTGCTCTCCGGTGACGACATCGACGAGGTGCGCAAAGCGATCCGCGCCGTGCTGTGGGACGGGACCGGGACAGAGGGTGATAAGCGTACGCGCGAAGAGCGCACGGCCACAGTGGATTTAGCGCCGAAGGTACGCAAACTCGTTGACGACGGCGTGCTGACCCCGGCCGCTGGACAGCTTGCGGCGGCTGTTTACGGCTTCGGCGGTCCCACCTTGCTGAACCGTCAGTTGGACCTCCTGCTGCGGGGCCGGCGCGGGCTGTGGACGGTGATGGACGGTCTCGCCCGGCGAATCATCGCGCGTAAGGCGCCGTATCGCCACGAGCCGGATCTGGTGGGCCGGATCGGATTCCGCGAACTCAACTATGGCGACGTGCCCGACGGCAAGCCACTGGACCCGGCCGCCGCCTATCGCGAATTCTCCTTGGAGACTGTGGAATTCGAAGCTGAGCCATATGACCTCGTCGCCGAGATGCCGAAGTTTTCGTGGCCAACGGCTGTCGTCTCCGGTGGTCGCGACCTCACCACGCCGCCGGCGATCGCCGATCGGATCGCGTCGCTGATCCCCGCCGCGCGCCTGGTCCGCCTGGCCACCTGCGGGCACAGCGTGCTCGACAGTCGCGAGCCCGCGGCCCTGCAAATCGCAAAAGCGGTGTCGGCCGGGCAGATTGACACCCTGCCCGCGCGCGCTTTGGCTCTGGATGCATTGCCGGCCTCGGCGCCGATCCGGATGATGACTACCGCGATCAGCCTCGCGGCAGCGATCGAAAGCGTGCTTCCTGTGCCGCGGCGCTACTTGATGAATCCGACGGCGCTGTAGTTGATGTCGCCAAGTCCCGCGGCGCCGAAGTTGGCGAGGTTGCTGCGCACGGCGACATTTCCCGCCGACTGGATCAGCGGCAAGCTGAAGCCCTCCTTCCACAGCAGCAGATCAACGTCGTTGGCGAGCCGGCGGGCGGCACCGGGATCGAGCTCGGCCAGCGTCTGCTCGATCTCTGCGTCGATCTCGGGGCTGCCGATCTTGCCGAAGTTGCTCTCGCCGTCCGACGCGTAGATCTGAGGCAGGCCTGAGAGCGGGAACGCATCGCCGACCCAGCCGAACAACGCGATGTCGAAATCCCCGGTATTGATGTAGTTCGTGAAGAATCCGCCGCCGCCTTTGGCGTCGATGTCGAGCTTCACGCCGATCTGCGCCAAGCTGTTCTGGGCGACTTGCGCGATCTGGCGGCTGCTTTGCGCGTCGAACAGGACGAGCCGGACCGCCAAAGTCCGGCCGTCTTTCTGGCGGAAACCTCCGCTGGGCCTCCAGCCCAGTTCATCAAGGTCCTTGCGTGCCTGCTCGGGGTTGAAGGCGGCGATGGCGCTGTTGTCCTGATAGCCCTTCTGCCCGGCGACGTAGACGTGGTTGTTCAGCGGCTTCGGGTTGTCGACCAGGCCCCGCTGGGAGATATTCGCGATCGCTTGGCGGTCAATGCCTTTCATTACCGCCAAGCGAAGTCTCGGGTCGGCCAGGATCGAGCCGCGGGCACCGTTGAAGGTGAAATGTGTCCAACTTGCGCCGGGCGCGCGACGGATCGAGATGCCGGGCGTGCGGCGGGCGATCGTCAGGTCGTCCAATGACCCGAGGCCGACGGCGTCGATCGCGCTGTTCTGCAGCGCGGGAATGTCGGCCGCCGGGTCCAGCACGAGGTATGTGATCGAGTCGAGCCGCGGCCGCTGACCCCACCAGTTTGGGTTGCGGGTCATCACGATTCGCTGAGCCGCCTTGTCCAGCGTGGTGATGACGAACGGTCCGGCCGACGGGCCGGGGCCGCCCAGTTGAGCCTTGTTGAACGCCTCGGGAGTCGAGGTCATGCTGTGCGGCAGCAGCATCGAGTTGCCCGCGAACATCCCGCGCCACTCCGAATACGGCTTCGCGAACGTCATGACGGCCTGGCGGTCGTCGACACCGCGCGTGACAGACGCGATGCGGTCGGCGCCGTTGGGGCTGGCGATCGCGAATGCCGGGTCCTTGCCCGACAGGGCGTGCACTTGGGCGGCGATGTCTTCCCATGTGAGCGGCGTCCCGTCGGACCACACCGCTTTCGGGTTGATCGTGTAGGTGACCACTTGAGGGCTGGAGCTAGTCAGTTCGATGCTGGTGAAGTAGTCGGTGTTCAGCGTCGTCGAACCGTCGGGCTTGATGATGAACGCACGTGGCAGCGTGGCCTTGAGCATGCTCGCGGCGTCGGCGACGTTGCCGTCGATGTGTAGCGGATTGAAGTTGACCGGGTACTCGCTCAATGCCAGCCGTAGGCTTCCACCGTCTACCAGGGTGGCGGGATTGCGAGGGTTGATCTCGTTGGTGCTGCCGAGTTCGGCGGCGCCGCCGGCCGCCGCGTTGTGTCGTCCCGCGCCGAGGCGAGTGGCCAGTACCCCGATCACGACCAGTGCGACGATGACTGCCAATGCCGCCGCGATCCGCAATGCCGAACGGCGTCCGTCACGTCCCGGCGGCGGACCCGACGGCGGTTCGGTGGACGGCGGAGGCTCCGGCGGCGGCGTGTGCCCCCCGCTTGCGTCCCCGCCCTGCGGTCCATCGCCCGCAGTCGTGACATCGGGTGGCGTGCGCGGCACAGCACCCAGTAGTTGGCGGGTGTAGTCGTGCTGTGGATCGTCGAAGACCTGCTCGGCCTCGCCCTGTTCGACCACAGCTCCGCGGTGCATCACCGCGACATCGTGGGCGAGATGCTTGACCACAGAAAGGTCGTGCGAGACGAACAGGTACGACAACCCGAACTGCTGCTGCAGATCGAGCAGCAGGTTGATGATCCCGGCCTGAATCGACACGTCCAGTGCCGACACCGGTTCGTCGAGGGCAAGGATCTTGGGCTGCAACGCCAGCGCCCTCGCGATGCCGATCCGCTGCTTCTGGCCACCGGAGAACTCGGCAGGGTAGCGGTTCGCATCCGCGCGTCGCAGCCCGACGAGGTCGAGCAGCTCGCCTACCCGATCATCGACCTGTGCTTTGTCAAACCCATTGGCCAGCAATGGTTCTGCGATCACATCGGATACCGGAAGCCGAGGATCCAGCGATGCGACCGGGTCTTGGAACACCACTTGCAGATCGCCGCGTAGCGCCCGGCGCCTGCGGCCGTTCAGCCCGGCGACATCGGTGCCCAGCACCTCGATCGAACCCGCCTGAGGCCGCGCCAGCTCCAGAATCTGGTGCAACGTAGTCGATTTGCCCGAACCGGACTCACCGACGATGCCCAACGTGCGGCCTTCTCGCAACTCGAAGCTGACGCCGTCGACGGCGCGGACATCTCCGACATGACGCCGGAATACCACGCCCTTCGTCAACCGGTAGGTCTTCACCAGATCTGCGACGCGAAGCACCACCGGTGCGTCCGCAGGGCCCAGATAGCCAGGCGCGTCGGTGCTGACGCCGTAGATGTCGGCAGCGCTGCGACCGGACACATGCTCGGTGCGGATACAGGCTGCCCGATGCTCCGGTGCGACTGTGATCAGCTCCGGCTCCGCAACCCGGCATTCGTCGATTGCCAGCGGGCACCGCGGCGCGAACGGGCACTCGCCGATCTCTACTGCCGAAAGTGACGGCGGGGCACCGGGTATCGGCACCAGCCGGGAACCCCGAGGCGCGTCGAGCCTCGGGACGGAACCGAGCAGCCCGGCTGTGTATGGCATCCGGCGGTCGCAATACAGCGCGTCGACATCGGCGGTTTCCACCGCGCGTCCGGCGTACATCACCAGCGCGCGGTCGGCGAACTCGGCGACGACGCCGAGGTCGTGGGTGATGATCACCACGCCCGCGCCGGTGACGTCGCGAGCGGTCCGCAGGACGTCGAGGATCTGCGTCTGCACGGTGACGTCGAGGGCCGTCGTCGGCTCGTCGCAGATCAGCAGATCGGGATCGTTGGCAATCGCGATCGCGATGACGACGCGCTGGCGTTCGCCGCCGGACAGCTCGTGCGGAAACGACCGGGCACGGCGGTCCGGCTGGGCGATGCCGACCAGGTCGAGCAGCTCCTCGGCGCGTTTGCGTGCCGCGCGCCTTGTGGTGCCACGCTGGTGGATTCGGATCGCCTCGGCGATCTGGTCGCCGACGGTGTACACCGGGGTCAGCGCCGACATCGGGTCCTGGAAAACGGTGCCGATTGCTTGGCCGCGCAGTCTCGACATCCTCGTGTCCGACATGCCGAGCAGTTCGTCGCCGCGCAGTCGCACGGAACCCGACACCGATGCATAGTCGGGAAGCAGCCCGATCACCGCCATCGCCGAGGCGGACTTGCCAGAGCCGGATTCGCCGACGATCGCGAGGACCTCGCCGGCCTCAAGCTGATAGCTCAGCCCGCGCACGGCGGCGACGGTGTCGGCGTCGGTGGGGAAGGTGACCGTCAGGTCGCTCACCTCGAGCAGACGCGTCACTTCGTCCGTCTCCGGCGCAGGCCGCGACTCGACGGGTCGAACGCGTCGCGCAGGCCGTCGCCGACGAGGTTGGCGCACAACACGATCACCACCAGCACGCCGGCCGGGAAGAGGAACACCCAGGGGAACGTCGTCGCGGAGCTTGTGCTTTCCGCGATCAGCGTCCCGAGTGACACATCTGGGGGCTGAACGCCGAACCCCAGATAGCTCAGGCCGGTCTCCGCCAGAATCGACGCGCCCACGGTCAAAGCGGTGTCGATGATGAGGATGGACGCGATGTTCGGCACGATGTGCCGCGCGATGATCCGCCTGCCTGGCACGCCCATATACCTTGCGGCTTGGACGAATTCGCGGTTTCGGAGTCCCAGCGTCATACCGCGCAGCATGCGGGAGCTGATCATCCAGCCGAACGCCGCCAGTAACAGGATCAGCCAGAAGATCGTGCCCGATTGCTTGGTGCGCGGGGTGATGATCGCGATCAGGATGAACGACGGGACCACCAGCAGCAGGTCGACGACGAACATCAGCAGGCGATCGCGCCAACCGCCGAAGAACCCCGCGACCGATCCCACCGTGGCGGCGATCGTCGCCGAAATGAACGCCACGCAGACTCCGATCAGCATCGACTTCTGCATGCCACGCAGTGTTTGGGCGAGAACGTCCTGGCCCAGCGAGTTCGTGCCGAAGAGATGGTCGGGTGACGGTGGCTCCTGCAGTGCCGAGTAGTCCAAGTCGGTGAAGCCGTACGGCAGGAAGCGCGGCAGCGTGTAGCACCCGACGAACAGCACCACCAACAGAATCAATGCGACTACCGCGGGCTCGTTGCGCAGAAACCGGCGCAGCACCAGGGTGCGGCGCGACACGAAGTGCGTTGCGCCAAGCTGGTTTCCCGCAATGGCTTGCTCGGTCATGTCACCCGCACTCTCGGGTCGAGCAGCGCGAGGAAGACGTCGGACAGCAGCCCGCCCACCAGCACCATGGCGCCGGCGAAGACGGTGACCGCCGCGACGATATTGGTGTCCTGGGTGGAGATGCCCTGCACGACCCATTCGCCCATGCCGTGCCAGCCGAAGATCTTTTCGACGAAGACGGCGCCGGTGACCAGCAGGGCAACGCCGTAGGCGAAGAACGTCGCCATCGGTATCAGCGCGGTGCGCAGACCGTGCTTGAGCAGCGCGCGCCGCCGGGTCAGGCCCTTCGCGCGGGCGGTGCGGATGAAGTCCTGGTCAAGCACGTCGAGCATCGCGTTGCGCTGGTACCGGCTGTAGCTGGCCATCGAGAACAGCGCCAACGTCAGCGTCGGCAAGATCAGGTGCTGCACGCGGTCGGCGAAATCGGCCCACCAGCCGCCGTGGACGGCGCCGGACGTCTCCCCGGTGTATTCGAAGAACTGGATGCCGAGAACGGTGTTGACCCGCAACGCGATCAGGATGAGCAGATTCGCCATCACGAACGTCGGGATCGACAACACCAGCAACGACAGCACGGTGATCACCCGGTCGCTCAGCCGGTATTGCCGGATGGCGCCCCATGCCCCGAGCAGCACGCCGGCCAGCGCGCCGAACACCGAGCCCGTCACCACCAACCGCAGGCTGATGCCGATGCGCCGCCACAGTTCTGACGCCACCGGCTGGCCACCGACCGTGGTGCCGAAGTCACCGCGGACCGCGCCTGAGAGCCACTTGCCGTACCGGATCGGTATCGGCTTGTTCAGGTCAAGCTCGGCGGCTTTCGCGTCGATCACCGTTTGCGGCGGTCGGGGGTTGCGCTGCAGCAGGCTGTCGAGCGGATGGAACGCAACCGAGGTCAGGCTGAACGTCAGGAAGGACGCCAGCAGCAGCAACACGACGTAATTGAGCAGTCGACGGGCCAGGAAGCCGGTCATCCGCCGCCCACCCGCCGCATCCGGCCAATGTAGAAGATGACGCCGTCCGGGCTGCGAATACCGGCGGTTTCGGCGGTTCGCCGCGGCAAATAATCAGCCTGAGCAGACCAGCTCGACAGCGCTTCGTGCGTTGTTAGCATCGGCGGATGAGTGTGACCGACGAATATCTGGCCAACAACGCGCAGTACGCCGACAATTTCTCCGGCCCGTTGCCGATGCCGCCCGCTAAGCACGTCGCCGTCGTCGCCTGTATGGACGCCAGGCTCGACGTCTACCGCATCCTCGGTCTGAAAGAGGGGGAGACGCACGTGATCCGCAACGCCGGCGGCGCGATCACCGACGACGCGATCCGGTCACTGGCGATCAGCCAGCGCCTGCTCGGCACCAATCAGATCATCCTCATTCATCACACCGACTGCGGAATGCTGACCTTCACCGACGACGAGTTCAAGCGCTCGATCGCCGAGGACACCGGGATCAAGCCGGCGTGGGCCGCCGAGGCCTTCTCCGACCTCGAGCAAGACGTGCGGCAATCCATCCGCCGCCTCGAAACGAGCCCGTTCGTCAACCACGACTCGGTGCGCGGGTTCGTCTTCGACGTCGCAACCGGGAAGTTGAACGAAGTGAGCCGCTAGCCGCCCGAACCGTAGGGCCTGGTGATGATCTCCAAAAAGTGCCCGGCCGGATCGCGGAAGTACACCCCGCGCCCGCCGTCGTTGTGGTTGATCTCGCCGGGCCGGCTGCCCCGAGGATCCGCCCAGTGCTGTAGGCCGCGTTCGCGGATCCTGCCGTAGATGGCGTCGAAGTCGTCCTCCGACACCAGAAACGCGTAGTGCTGGGGCCGGATGTCGTCGTCGCTGTCGGCGAAGTCCAGACTCGCGCTGTGCTCGAGCCCGACCGCCAGGAAGTGACCGAACGGTTTGGCCGGCGGCAAGCCAAAGAGGTCGGTGAAAAAGCCCGCGGATTCCTGTTTGTCTCGGGCTGCGACGATGGTGTGGTTGAAGGTGATACTCATGACGACTCCAGTCAACCAGGCTTTGGGTGGGGCGCGCATCCTGTTGCGCCCGCCGCGGCTTGCCGACGCAGAGGAGATCTTCGCGTCCATCGCGTCCGACGCGCGGGTCACCCGGTTCCTGTCCTGGCTGCCGCACGCCGACGTCGGCGAGACGCGGCAGGTGATCACGGAACTGTTCAACCAAAACGACGACCACACCTGGGTCGTCGCGTTGCGCGACACGGAGGAAATCGTCGGGCAGATCGGGTTTCGACGCCCGCAGCCGCACCTGGCCGAGCTGGGGTACTGCCTGGCTACGCGGTGGTGGGGCCGCGGCTTGATGGCGGAAGCGGTCGTCGTGATAATGCAAGAGCTGCAACAGGATTCGCAGATATTCCGCGTCGAGGCGACATGCCACGTCGACAACACCCGCTCGGCTCGTGTCCTTGAAAAGTGCGGCCTGTCGTTCGAGGGCAGGCTCGTGCGCCATACCGTGTTTCCGAACCTCGGGGCCGATCCCCGGGACTGTCTGTTGTACGCGCGGGCAATGAGATAGGAGAGCTATGAGCCGATTTTCCTTGGCCGGCCTGACCGTGCCAGTGATCGCCGCGCCGATGGCGGGCGGGCCGTCAACCCCGGAGCTGGCGGCGGCGGCGACCAACGCGGGTGGGCTCGGGTTCGTCGCCGGGGGGTACCTGTCGGTCGAGGAATTCGCCCACCGGCTTGCCGCCGCGCAGAAGGGGGCAGACGGGCCGATTGGCGCGAACCTCTTTGTGCCGCAACCGAATACAGCCAACAAGGCAGAGATCGACCGCTACGCTGGTGTGCTCACAGCCGATGCACAGCGCTACGAGGTCGAACTCGGCGAACCGCGGTACAGCGACGACAACTGGAGCGCCAAGCTCGACGTGATACTGGATTTGCGCCCCGAGATCGTGTCGTTCACGTTCGACGTGCCCAGCGCCCACGAGATTCGGCGCTTGGCCGACACCGGCATCACCACGGCGGCGACCGTGACCAGCGCGGCCGAAGCCGAGCTCGCGGTGTCCCGCGGCGTAGACGCCGTCGTGGCGCAGGGACCGGCTGCCGGTGGGCACCGCGGTACGTATGACGCTACGGCACAGCCGAACACGCAACCGCTGCCGCAACTGCTCGCCGCAGTGCTGGATCGCGTCGACGTGCCGGTGGTGGCCGCGGGCGGCCTGATGACCGCCGCCGACGTCGACGCGGCACTGCGCGCGGGCGCGGTGGCCGCCCAGCTGGGAACGGCGTTCCTGCTGTCTGAGGAGGCGGGCAGCAGCCCGCTTCACCGCGCCGCGCTGACCGATCCGCAATTCACCGAAACGGCGGTGACGCGGGCGTTTTCGGGTCGGTATGCCCGAGGGCTGCGCAATCGCTTCATCGACGAGCACGAGGAGGCGGCGCCATTCGGGTATCCGCAGCTGCATTACCTGACCAGCCCGCTGCGCAAGGCGGCGGTGCAGGCGCGCGATGCCCACGGCACGAACGTGTGGGCGGGCACCGGGTTCAAGAAGGCCAAGCCGGCGTCGGTGGCGACGATCATGGCGGAGCTCTCGTGCAGGTAGGGATGACGATGCCGGTGATGGAGCCGGATCAAAACGCCGTCACGCTGCGGGCATGGGCGCGGGCAATCGACGAGGGCCCGTTCGCCTCAGCCTGCTTCGGGGAACGCATCGCCTTCGACAATCCGGAAACACTGACGCTGCTGGGTGCGTTGTCGGCGTGGACCGACCGAGTGCGGCTGGTGACCACCGTGGTGGTGCCGCAGCTGCACGACCCGGTCATGCTCGCCAAGGCGCTGGCGACGGGTGACCTGCTCAGCGGTGGGCGGCTGACCGTCGGTCTCGGGGTCGGCGGCCGGCACGAGGACTACCACGCCGTCGGTGCCGATCCTGCGACGCAGACGATGCGGGCCATGGCCGACCGCGCCGCTGTGATGAAGCGGATATGGGCCTCCGAGAAGCTGACCGAGTCGGTATGCCCGGTCGGGCCGGAGCCTGTGCAACCGGGCGGCCCGCCGCTGCTGGTCGGCACGATGGGCCCGAAAACGATTCGCAGCGCGGCGACTTGGGCCGACGGCCTGGCCGGCACCACGCTGGATCTCGACGTCGAGGCGGTCGACGCGCTGTTCGACGTGGCCCGAGGTGCGTGGGCCGGGGCGGGCAAGGCGCCGCCGCGGTTGACTACCTCGTTCTGGTTTGCGATCGGAACTTCGGACACTGCGCGCGCACAAGTGCACCGGCATCTGCGCCGGTACATGACCTGGATACCAGCCGAGTATGTCGACGCTATGGCCCCATCGACCGGATTCGCGGGCAGTCAAGACGATCTGGCCGCCACACTGCGCGCATTCGCCGCGATCGGTGCCGACGAGGTGCACCTGATCCCGACCAGCGATGACCTCGGCCAGGTGCACGCCGCCGCAGAGGTGGCCGCCGACGTCTAGCGCCCCCCTTTTGCGCGAGCGTGCGCGTCTGCATGGCGACACGCCGAGAAATCACCGGCGGCAGCGCACGCTCGTCGGGGCCCGAGGGTGCACAACGTCGCGCGCTGTGTGCAGAATGTTCGGATGCAGCGACTCTGGCTTCTCGGTCCGATGGCGATCGCGGCCGTCGGGATCCCGTTAGGACTGGTTTCCACGAGCCCGTCGGCGTCTAATGTCGCCGACCCGTGCGGGGGATTGATCAACATTCCGATCATGACTCAGGGCACACCCTCGAACACGTGCGGCGGACCCGTCGCACCGCCCGTGAGCAGCGGTGGCGCGCCGAGCCAGCAGACTTTGACCAATTGCAGCGGTATCCCCGGATGCCTGTCGAACGCGCTGTACGGGCCTGGAAACGTGATGGTGCCGCAGCCCAATACGAAGGTCCAGCAGAGCCAGTAGCGCCCTGATCTACGCCCGATGCAATTTGGAGTAGATCAGCACTGACCCGAACTGGACGACTCCGATCAGAAGAAGCGGCCAGGTCGCGCCGGCGGCCAAGCTCGTGACTGCGAACGTTCTCGGCGTCGGTAGCGCATTGCGGTCATGGCCGAGGGTTGGTTCGGCGGTCAGCGCGGCGGTGGTAACCAACATCCATCCGCCCAGGTAGATCGCTATCAACAGTGTGATCACAGGGGTCTCCATCGCGTCTGTCGACGCTTGGGGGTTCCCCGCCATCGCGGTACTCAAACCGCCGCTCGACAGGAAATTCTCGGCGGTGCATGTTGGGCAGGGAATCCGCAAATTCTCGATGTCGACGCGTTTTGGCGCCGCGAACGTCAAAATAACGCCGTTGGTCCCCGCGTGTACGACAGGAGAAACCGATGACAGAGACCGCCGGCGTTCGGGCTCGCACTGACAACTGGACTCACCTGACCAACGCCGAATTCCAGTCAGGCCAGATACCCGCTGGGTTCGCCGGTGAGCAGCTCGACCATCTCCGCCGTTGGACCAACGAAGGGTTGCGCAGCCGCGTCGAGATCGAGGACGACTATCTGGTGGCGCTGTTTCTTGTTCCGGTGTTGGACGGCGCAGCCGACACGGTCTGGATGCGCAAAGTCTCAGTTCTGGCAACGCGTGACGCGGTGCTGACGGTGGACGAGACCCCGGAAGGACGGCCGCAGTTGGCCTTCGAGTCCGTCACCAAACGCCTTCGCTCCAGCACAGATCGCTCACCCGGGACACTGGTTTATCTGATCGTCGACGAGATCGCCTGGGCCTTCACCGAATTGACGGAGGGTTTCGGCGCGGAGGTCAACGAAATCGAGGACGCGCTCGACGACAGCCATCCGCATCGCGCCGCCGATGCGGAACGGTTCCGCAAGCGGCTGCAGCGGTTCCGCAGCGACCTGCACGACGTCCGCTCTTCGTTGATCCCGACGAAGCAAGCGGTGCACAACATCGTCTGCGGCCAGGACCTGATGGGCGCCGAACTCTTCCCGCGCGACATCGAGGAGAGGCTTCGCGACACCGACGACAGGCTGCAGTACGTCAACGAGTCACTCGACGTGATCCGCGACGAGATCAGCGGGCTGCGGGACTACCTGCAGGCCCGTATCGGCAACGAGCAGAACGAGATCATGAAGGCGCTGACAATCGTGGCGGCGCTGGTGCTGATCCCCACGTTCGTCGCCGGTTTCTACGGGCAGAACTTTGACGACATCCCGGGCCAGCACGGCCACCTCGGCTTTTGGATGGTGTCGGTGCTGATGGTGGTCATCGTGGCAGCGGAGCTGTGGTTCCTGTGGCGCCGCGGATGGATCGGCCGCGGGCCGCGACGGCAAAACGAGTGACGCAGTACTGCTAGGTCGCCTGCACGTGCTCGTCGACGACGACGGCCGGTTCCGGCGGCGCCGGCGCATCGGTCGCCGGTGCGTCGACGGGAGCGGGGGACTCAACCGGCGGCGCGGGCGCATCGGGTGCAGGCGGTGCGTCTATCGGCGCGGGCGCATCGGGTGCGGGTGCCTCGACCGGCGGCGGGGGCGTGTCGGGCGCAGGTGGCGCGTCGGGCGGAGGCGGTCCGTCAACGGGAACAGGCGCCTCGTCGGCCGGCAACGCGGGATCGACCCCGTCAAGCATCTCCTGGGAGACCGGCAGGTACATATGGCGTGTGAACTGCGACTGGTATGCACCACCGCCGCCGACCTTCACACCGCCACGCTCGCCTGAGGACACCGGAGTGCCATCGGGAAGCGTCACGGCGGTGTGGTAGCTGTTCCAGCCGATCACCAAAGCGCCGGGTTGTGCGCCGTACTGAAAGCCACGCGCCAATAGAGCGCTTTCCTCATTGGCGGTATGAAAACGGTCGCCGAACGCCGGGCGCCCGGTGGCGATATTGCTTACCCAAGAGGCCAGGCCCGAGCAATCCGTTCCGGCAGGACTATCTCCGCCAGAAATGTACGGGGTGCCCGAAACCTGATTGAGAAGCGAAACCAGAGTTACAAGAGCAAACATGCCCCGGGACACTACGTGAATTGTATAAATGGTCCAAAATTTGTGACTGCCTTCACAAAGCAATGCCCTTATTACTTGTTTCACGGCCTGATTGAAACGCGATTCTATCCGCGAGTGGCCGCTCAGCGGATGGATCAAATCCGCAGGTAACGTGCGTTTCAGGCTACATCCGATAAATAAATCTCCTATTTGTGAGCCCGATCACTACCGGACGGGTAACAAATCGCTACCGCTTTGTCTTCGCTCTTGTCACAGACTCTACTAAATTCACAATCGTTGGCACAGCGACAATTTCTTAGCCTGCGGAAAGCGAATAATTGCCCCTGGGGAGTGAACACGGGCGAGCTTAGAAAGTTTGGCTCGACGGTTCGCGCTACGCGTCACAGAAGTTGCCGTCGCTTGGCGCCCGCCACAGAACCCCATCAGCGGCGCCATCATCGATGCCGAAGAAGAGGGGACCACTCGATGAGCACCGTGACCGCTGAGGACGCGATCAAGGCGGCGTCGTCGGTCGCCCGCGACATCGCCGACGGCAGGTTGTCGCCGGGCGATCTGCGCATCACGGCCGATCGACCGACTGCGCGCAATTGAATTGCAGTAGAGGCCTACTGAATGCGGTTGTCCTTTGGGGCGCCACACTCAGCACTGCCCACCCAATGCAGGAGCCTCGAGGCCGTCGGGACCAAACGCCACTTGCTCCTCCCATACCGCCAGGAGGCTGTCATGGTCGCAACGCTTGAACTGCAAGTTAGTGCCGACACTTTCGCCGCATCGATTCTCGCCGCGTTGCAAGGGACCCCGCGGTGCCTGCCTTCGGTGGCAGCGGGCTTCCAGTTGCAGCAGGTGCACTACCGGGCAGTGTCGTTACGGCACAGCACCGAGACGAGCTTTCAAGTGTTGCGCGACCCCGACTACTGGTACGTCGGCCAGCCGTGGGATTGGATCACCGCACTTCAAACGCAGATCGCGGTCGAGGTTACCGTCGATGTAGCTCTTGATGCGACTATCGCAGCACACCCTAATGAGCTTGTGGCGCCAGCAGTTTCGTTGGATGCGACAGTCACCTTCAACCTCGATTGCAAACCGGGCTCCACGATCGGATGGCTGGAGCTTTTAGCGACCTTCGACGACGTCGACATCCCGATCGCTGCGACCCTGCCGGGCGGTATCTCGGCCAAGAGCTGGCTTAAAGCCCGTCTTAGTGAAGTGCTCACCATCTCACCTCAGCGCCTGGACTTCAGCGCTTCCCTTCCACCGGGCGCTTCCTTTCTGAACGCAGGGGTGACGGTGGATCGAGCCGGAACAATTCTGGCCATCAGAGCAGAGCAGCCGATGGGCGGCCAAGGATGGGCTCGTTGGACGGATTTTCTCAACGGATCCATCGAGAATCTCGTTGGCGCGAACGATTGGTCCATTGTCATCGGGTCCGCCGACCTAACACTTACGTTGCACACCCTGCTCTTTAACGCTTTGAACGACGCGGTGAAAACTCCATACGTCGAGGTAATCAGCTTGGGCGTCGATTACTCAGCACAACCCGGCCACGCGATCTTCACTGTCACTCCATACCTGCGGTTTGTCGACGCAGCAACCGAAGACTTCCCGGTCCGTGTAGATATCTCGCTTGATCCTGTGGCAGGACACCTGTTGGTCGACATCGACGCCTACGGGATCCGCGATCTTATCGACTCGGCGCTGCCAATCGTGGACGTCATCGTCAACCTGCTATTCCCGTTTGTCGGGCCGTTCTTGTCCGCAGCCCTGCGCGATCTGGTCGCCGCCGCGAGTTCAGTCGGTCCCTCGCTGGCCGGCGGCGGCGTCCTGCCGGAAGGAACGACGGTGCAAGAGGTACCCGGTCAACAGTTCCGTTACCTCGCCACGATCCCGTTTTCAACTCCGGCCGGAATCAACGGACGGATCACTGAACTCATCGCCTCGACCGATGCAGTAGCGATTGCAGGCACCTGGCGTGTACTCCATTTCGTCGATGGGTCAATGGTCGTCGACGTCTCGCAATTCATATGGGCAGCCCCAGACATCGCTTGCGGCGAAATGGGGGAAGCGGTTTACGCGGCCCTGGCAGCTGACGACCCCCAGATGTTCGCCCACCTTTACAGCCAGATCGAACTCACCCCAACAGAATCGGCGCCAGTTCGCCTGTGCGATGTGTCGGTGATTAGCCCGCTAGACCCCGGGTTGGGGGTCCAGATCGCCTGGACGGCGTCGGAATTACCAACCGTTATCGAGGTCAACGCGCCTGGCTCATCGGAACCCAGCCTGCCTGACCCCCTCGTACTTGAGGTCCGCACCACGGCGGGGATTTTCCGCGCAGAAATGGCATCCCCCGGCCCCCTCACTCCGGAAGACGCAGAACGAATCCGCGCCATCGTTGGCGTCCAAGTTGCCTACTGCGACAGCATCGTTACGCCGCCGTGGTTTTCCGGAGAGCACAAGTTCGATCTAGGTTGGATCGTCGACCCGCTTGCGGACCCCGACCCCGATCTGCGTCACTCGCTTATCGACGTCATCGCTTTGCAAGTCAACGGTCTGGAGCCCGGTGCAACGTTGGTGCTCGCAGACCCCGAAGGGCTAGAGGTGGCCTCGGCTGTGGCCAGTGCGGCCAGGGCCACAACGATCAGATTGGCGCGCGCCCCGGCCAGCCCAGCGCCATCAGCGTCGGTTCGGAGGATCAAGGCCAAAGCAAGTCTAAGTGCGCTCCCCCAGCACGCTGGCATCCAAGTGACTCGTGAACGCTTGCACGTAGCGGGCCAAATATCCGTGTCGAAGCGAATAGTCGAAGTAGTCCCGGCACCCGCCCTGGGGGCGGCGCAATTCCTGTTACGTCAGAGTGACGGCTGTCTTCTCCTTGACACTAGCCACGCCTCAAACCCAAACGTCACCGCACAATGGACCCTTCCGGGCGTGCGCGCGGTAGCCGCGACCGGCGCCGGCCTATTTGCATTCGGTGAAGGCGGAACCTTCCTGCTGGATGTTAGGCGGCACAAGCGCGCCGAACGTCTGGGAAGAACGCCAATGCTTTTGGCGTCAGGCAACAGCCGATACATCGCGGCAGTCGGCTACGACAAGGTCGAAGTCCTTAATGCCTGCGGCGGGCTCATTGCAGTAATCCCGCTTTCGGCGCCAGCGACCGGCGTATCGATAGCAGGCAACCAATTGCTGCTGTCCACTGAGGCGGAAACCGCTGCCTACCAAATCGCTGCTCACGGCGTCGAACCCCGAGACTGCCTGCACGATTTGCCTCGACTGCGCCTCACTCGCGCAGATTTGGACCGCGCAACATACGGAGCACGCAAGGACGGAAGCGTCGTTGCACTAATCGCGGACAAGCACGGATGGCATCGCGTCGGCGAATACTCGACAGAGCCCTGGTCATCTAATGCGGCGACGATGGGCAGGACGGTCATTCACCGCGGAAACGGGTTACAACTAACCGTGCTTCGGCGGCCACCGCGTGCAGCTCTTGTTCCGGTGCCGTCGACCGTCACTCCGCCATGCAACGCTTCGGTTACAGGGCGTTAGCCGCCTTTCTTCGTGGCTATCGGTGTTGGTGGAAGAGAGGCAGTCGGCAAGAGCATCTCTACTATCCCTGCAAGTTGTTCGGCAACTTCCACTACGAACTTGGAGGGCTCCGACCCTAGCGGCACGGCTACGGGTTTCATCGTCGAAGGACCGAAGCGCCGTACTCTTGGACTGGTAACGAACCGTCAATTTTATTGAACCCGGGTGAGCGAGGCCACCAGGGCGCGTAACAGCAAACAGGTTCGGCACTAGCAATCAAGATCGGGCTAGGTAACGGATAGGTAGGGCGTCTGCGATCGGCGTGCTGGCAACTTTTGAAAGCACTGCCTAGCAGGTATTTTGATTCTGCCAGTTACAGTGCCCCCGGCAGGATTCGAACCTGCGGCCTTCTGCTCCGGAGGCAGACGCTCTATCCCCTGAGCTACGGGGGCGCAAAGCGATGACGCTGCGCCGTTGGGCCCGCCCAGACTAACCCATCGAAGCGCACGCCAGCCCGCCGGAATGCATTCGAGACGGGCCGTGCTCAGCCCATAGGATGGACCCTCGTGACCCCCGCCGACCTCGCTGAGCTGCTCAAGCACACCGCCGCCGCGGTGCTTGCTGAGCATGCGCTCGACGCGTCGGCGCTACCGGAGGCGATCACGGTCGAGCGCCCCCGCAACCCCGACCACGGCGACTATGCCACCAACCTCGCGCTGCAGCTCGGCAAGAAGGTCGGAGTCAACCCGCGCGAGCTGGCCGGCTGGCTGGCCGACGCGCTGACAACCGTCGACGGCATTGCGTCGGCCGAGGTCGCCGGGCCCGGCTTCGTGAATCTGAGGATCGCCGCGTCGGCCCAGGGCGTCATCATCAACAACGTCATCGACGCCGGGCAGTCCTACGGCCAAACCGACCGGCTGAGCGGCCGAAAGATCAACCTCGAGTTCGTCTCCGCCAACCCGACCGGCCCCATCCACATCGGCGGCACGCGCTGGGCCGCGGTCGGCGACGCTCTGGGCCGGCTGCTCACCAGTCAGGGCGCCGAGGTGGTACGCGAGTACTACTTCAATGACCATGGCGCCCAAATCGACCGCTTCACCCGTTCGCTGATTGCCGCGGCCAACGGCGACCGCACTCCTGACGACGGCTATGCGGGCGCTTACATCGGCGAAATCGCGCAGCAGGTTCTCGAGAAGGCGCCCGAGGCGCTCACCCAGCCCGACGACGAGCGGCACGAAACGTTCCGGTCCATCGGCGTGGACATGATGTTCAGCCACATCAAGCAGTCCCTGCACGACTTCGGCACCGACTTCGACGTCTACACGCACGAGGAGTCGATGCACTCCACCGGCCGCGTCGAGCACGCCATCGCGCGACTGCGTGAAGTCGGCAACATATACGAGAAGGACGGCGCAACGTGGTTGCGCACCACCGCATTCGGCGACGACAAGGACCGCGTCGTCATCAAGAGCGACGGCCAGCCTGCGTACGTCGCTGCTGACATCGCTTATTACCTGGACAAGCGCGAGCGCGGATTCGACCTGTGCATCTACATGCTCGGCGCCGACCATCACGGCTACGTCGCGCGCCTGAAGAGCATCGCCGCCGCACTCCGTGAGGACCCGGCCACCGTCGAGGTGCTCATCGGCCAGATGGTCAATCTCGCCCGTGATGGACAGCCCGTGCGGATGAGCAAGCGCGCAGGCACCGTCATCACGCTCGACGACCTCGTCGAGGCCATCGGGGTCGACGCCGCCCGCTACTCGTTGATCCGGTCATCCGTGGACACGCCGATCGACATCGACCTGGCGCTGTGGTCATCGGCATCCAACGAAAACCCGGTCTACTACGTGCAATACGCACACGCGCGGCTCTCGGCGATCGCGCGCAACGCGGCTGAAGTCGGGCTCATCGCCGACACCGGTCACCTCGACTTGCTCACACACGACCGGGAGGGCACGCTGATCCGCAACATCGGCGAGTTTCCCCGGGTGCTGAAAACCGCTGCCGCACTGCGAGAACCACACCGAATCTGTCGTTACCTCGAAGACCTGGCCGGTGATTATCACCGCTTCTACGACACCTGTCGGGTGCTGCCCCAAGGTGACGAGGCGCCGACCGACCTGCACACGGCGCGGCTCGCGCTGTGCCAAGCCGCTCGGCAGGTCATCGCCAACGGCCTCGGAATCCTTGGTGTCACCGCCCCGGAGCGCATGTGATCGCCCATCCAGCCGGGCCCCGCCACGCCGACGAAGTTCACCTCCTCGCGGCACCGCCGAAGCCGCAGACAGCGCATGACCTGCAGGGTCTCGCGCCGAATGTCTGGCCGCACAACACTGTTCGTGGCGACGATGGCGAAGTGCGGATCGCCGATGTGCGGGTGACACAGCTCGCCGAGGAGTTCGGCACGCCGCTGTTCGTCATCGACGAGGAGGATTTCCGTGGCCGGTGCCGTGCGATGGCAACGGCGTTCGGCGGCGGAGAGAACGTCCGCTACGCGGCCAAGGCGTTTTTGTGCACCGAGATCACCCGCTGGATCGCCGAGGAGGGCCTATCGCTGGACGTGTGCTCCGGCGGCGAACTCGCCGTGGCGCTGCGCGCCGGATTTCCTGCACAGCGAATCGCGTTGCACGGCAACAACAAGTCGGTCGATGAGCTCACCGCGGCGGTGCGCGCCGGGATCGGTCATGTGGTGGCCGATTCGATCACCGAGATCGAACGGCTCGATGCGATCGCCGGCGAGCTGGGCCGGGTGCAAGACGTGCTGGTGCGCGTCACGGTCGGCGTAGAGGCACACACCCACGAATTCATCTCGACCGCACACGAAGACCAAAAGTTCGGCCTGTCGCTTGCCGACGGGCACGCGATGGCAGCCATCCGGCGTGTGTTCGCCACCGACCATCTGCGGCTGGTGGGATTGCACAGCCACATCGGGTCCCAGATCTTCGACGTGGCGGGCTTCGAGCTCGCCGCCCACCGCGTGATCGGCCTGTTGCGCGATGTCGTCGCCGAGTTCGGGGTGAGCAAGACCGCGCAGCTTTCGACGATCGACCTCGGCGGTGGCCTCGGTATTGCCTATCTGCCGCAGGACGATCCGCCCCCGGTCGAAGCGCTGGCCGCCAAGCTCAGCGCCATCGTCCGTAGCGAGTCGGCACTGGCCGGGCTGCCCGAACCGCGGCTGATGGTGGAACCGGGCCGTGCGATCGCCGGCCCCGGAACCGTGACGCTCTACGAGGTGGGCACGGTCAAGGACGTCACCGTCGCGGCGAACCAAAGCCGGCGCTACGTCAGCGCCGACGGTGGGATGAGCGACAACATCCGCACCGCACTGTACGGCGCCGAATACGACGTGCGGCTGGTGTCCCGGGCCAGTGATGCCGCCCCAGTGTTGGCCCGCATAGTCGGCAAGCACTGCGAGAGCGGCGACATCGTCGTTCGGGACACCTGGGTCAACGACGACATCGAGCCCGGCGACCTGCTCGCGGTCGCGGCAACCGGTGCGTACTGCTATTCCATGTCGAGCCGCTACAACCTGATCGGTCGTCCCGCCGTGGTGGCCGTGCGCGACGGGACGGCACGGCTGGTGCTGCGCCGCGAGACCCTCGACGATCTGCTGAGCTTGGAGGTGACAAACACGTGACCGGTAACGAAAAGCCCGTCGGTGTCGCGGTATTGGGGCTGGGCAACGTCGGCAGCCAAGTCGTACGCATCATCGAGGACAGCGCCGCCGACCTTGCCGCGCGCATCGGCGCGCCACTGGCGCTTCGCGGCATCGGCGTGCGTCGAGTAGCCGCAGATCGCGGCGTGCCCCTCGAGCTGCTCACCGACGACGTCGACGCGCTTGTCTCGCGTGACGACGTCGACATAGTCGTCGAATTGATGGGACCCGTCGACCCCGCACACAAGGCGATCCTCGGTGCCCTCGAACGCGGTAAGTCCGTCGTCACCGCGAACAAGGCGCTGCTCGCCCAGTCAACCGGTGAGCTCGCGCAGGCCGCCGAACGCGCGCACGTCGACCTGTATTTCGAAGCCGCCGTCGCGGGGGCCATTCCGGTGATCCGACCGCTGACTCAATCGTTGGCGGGTGACACAGTGCTGCGCGTCGCCGGGATCGTCAACGGAACCACCAATTACATCCTGTCGGAAATGGACAGCACCGGAGCTGATTACTCGAGTGCGCTGGCCGACGCGAGCGCGCTCGGCTACGCCGAAGCCGACCCGACTGCGGACGTCGAGGGCTATGACGCCGCCGCAAAGGCAGCCATACTGGCATCGATCGCCTTTCACACCAGGGTCTCGGCCGACGACGTCTATCGTGAAGGCATCACCAAGGTCACCCCCGCGGACTTCGAGTCCGCACGGGCGCTGGGCCGGACCATCAAGTTGCTGTCGATCTGCGAACGCATCAGCGCAGACGATGGACAGCAACGGATTTCGGCTCGCGTCTATCCGGCGCTGGTTCCGCTGAGCCATCCGTTGGCCGCGGTCAATGGCGCGTTCAACGCCGTCGTGGTCGAGGCGGAGGCGGCCGGCCGGCTGATGTTCTACGGCCAGGGCGCCGGTGGCACACCGACGGCCTCTGCCGTGATGGGCGACGTCGTGATGGCCGCCCGCAACCGCGTACAAGGCGGTCGTGGCCCGCGCGAGTCGAAATACGCCCAACTTCCTATCTCGCCGATCGGCATAGTTCCCACCCGGTACTACGTCAGCATGAACGTCGCCGACCGTCCCGGTGTGTTGGCAACGGTGGCAACGGAATTCGCGAACCGTGAGGTGAGCATCGCCGAGGTCCGTCAGGAAACCGTCGTCGACGGGGACGGCCAACGGGCTCGCGTCGTCGTCGTCACCCACCAGGCCACCGATGCCGCGCTGTCGGACACCGTCACCGCACTCGCCGACCTCGACGTCGTGCAGAGCGTCACCAGCGTGCTGCGACTGGAAGGCGCGCCGGAATGACCTCCGCGAAATCGATCCACCGAGCCTGGCCGGGGCTGATCGCCGCGTACCGCGACCGTCTGCCGGTCGGCGACGACTGGACACCTGTCACCTTGCTCGAAGGTGGCACACCACTGGTGCATGCGACCAAGCTCTCCGAATTGACCGGTTGCACAGTGCATCTCAAGGTCGAGGGTGCCAATCCGACCGGTTCGTTCAAAGACCGGGGCATGACGATGGCGGTGACCGACGCGCTTGCGCGCGGTCAGCAGGCCGTGTTGTGCGCGTCGACGGGCAACACGTCGGCGTCGGCCGCCGCATACGCGGCGCGCGGCGGGATCACCTGTGCCGTGTTGGTACCGCAAGGCAAGATCGCGATGGGCAAGCTGGCGCAAGCAGTCATGCACGGCGCCAAGATCATTCAGGTCGACGGCAACTTCGACGACTGCCTCGAACTGGCGCGCAAGACGACCGCGGACTTCCCGACGGTCGCGCTGGTGAACTCGATCAACCCGGTACGCATCGAGGGCCAGAAGACCGCCGCCTTCGAGATCGTCGACGTCCTCGGTGCTGCGCCCGACGTGCATTCGCTGCCGGTTGGCAACGCGGGCAACATCACCGCCTACTGGCGCGGCTACACCGAATACCACCGCGACGGGCGCTGCGAGAAGCTCCCGCGAATGCTCGGCACGCAGGCCGCGGGCGCAGCGCCGTTGGTGCTCGGTGAGCCCGTGAAAGAGCCAGAGACCATTGCCACGGCCATCCGAATCGGGTCGCCGGCGTCGTGGGGACCGGCCGTCGAGGCGCAGCAGCAGTCCGACGGGCGCTTCCTCGCGGCGACCGACGAGGAAATACTCGCCGCCTACCACCTGGTGGCGGGCAGCGAAGGCGTGTTCGTCGAACCGGCGTCGGCGGCCAGCATCGCGGGACTGCTGAAATCCGTGGAGGACGGCTGGATCGCGCGGGGTTCTTCGGTGGTGTGCACG
The DNA here is from genome assembly GCA_036558625.1 of Mycobacterium sp. GTDB lineage: Bacteria > Actinomycetota > Actinomycetes > Mycobacteriales > Mycobacteriaceae > Mycobacterium. Next base: position 23,490 of record DATBFF010000194.1, read on the forward strand.
GTGACCGGAAACGGACTCAAGGATCCCGACACTGCGCTCAGGGACATGCCGACCGTGTCGGCAATACCCGTCGATCCGGTCGCCGTCGTCGCGAAGCTCGGTTTGGTGTAGGCGATGAAACCTGTACTGCCCGCGGGACTCACCGCCACGGCCGTCGCCTCGGCGTCCGCGGCCAACCTCGGCCCCGGCTTCGACAGTCTCGGGCTTGCATTGGGCTTGGACGACGAGGTCGTGGTCACCACAACCGATTCCGGACTTCTGGTCGAAGTGGAAGGGGAGGGCGCAGGACACGTGCCGCTGAGCCGTGAGCATTTGGTCGTGCGGGCAGTGGAGCGTGGGCTTGGCGCGGCCGGGGCGACGGCGGACGGTCTTGCCGTGCGGTGCCGCAACGACATTCCGCACTCACGGGGATTGGGTTCGTCGGCGGCTGCGGTGGTCGGCGGACTGGCCGCCGCCAACGGTGTTCTCGCGCAAGCCGGTTGGACGCCGCTGACCACACAGCAATTGATTCAGCTCGCCTCGGAGTTCGAGGGCCACCCCGACAACGCGTCGGCCGCCGTGCTCGGTGGAGCAGTGGTGTCGTGGACCGAATACGCCGGCGATGCCGCCAACTACTTCGCCGTCCCGCTGCAACTGCATCCAGACATCAGGATCTTCTCGGCAGTTCCCGAAGAACGATCCCTGACGGCGGCTACCCGCGTGCTACTTCCGGGCCAGGTGAGCCACGAAGATGCGCGGTTCAACGTCAGCCGCGCCGCGCTGCTGGTGGTCGCGTTGACGCGGCGGCCCGATCTGCTGCTCGCAGCCACCGACGATGCGCTGCATCAACCGCAGCGCGCCAGCGCGATGCCGGTCTCGGCGGAATACATTCAGCTGCTGCGGCGTTGCGGTATTGCGGCGGCACTTTCTGGGGCAGGACCTGCGGTTATCGCATTGGCGACCCGTCCCGACCTGCCCGCCGAGGCCCTCGAGTTCGGAGCCGCAAACGGCTTCACGGTCCGCGAGATGTCGGTCGGCGAAGCTGTCCGTTGGACCTCCGATGTGGTGGCGCAGCCATAACGGGGTTTCTTGCTTCCCATCCGGAAGCGGGTTATCCTCGGTGCCGTCCAGCAATCGCAGCTTCTACCTGCGCCGACACTAGGACGAATACCAATTCTTCTCGGGGATGTCGGTTCGCCCCATAGCTGCGAACCTGTGCGATCACTGGGCAGGGGCATTCAGCGAATCGGCTGAACGCGACGAAACCCTCGTGTGACGAGACCTGCGAGGGAGAGAAAGGACATCCGTGACCGATACGGACCTCATAGCGGCTGGTAGCGGCGCCGAAGAACCGGATTTGCCGACCTCCGCGAATAGCTCACCCGCGGAGCAAGACGCGCCTCAGGGCGCGTTGACGGCCATGGTGCTGCCGGAGCTTCGCGCGCTGGCCAGCGAGGTGGGCGTCAAAGGCGCTTCGGCGATGCGAAAGAACGAGTTGATCGCGGCAATCCGCGAGCAACGAGGCGAATCGACCGACAACCGCAACGGCGGGCGCTCCGAGGGCGACAACGCGCCGGCGGATACGACCGACAAGCCCGCCTCCGGCGACGACGACACGAAGACCCACGCCAAGACCGAGACGAAGAACGACGCCAAGGACGAGTCCAAGGACGAAGCCAGGGCAGAGCCGCGGCAAGACGGCGAGCAGTCCCAGGACCAGCAGGGCCAAGACCAGCAGGGTGGGCAGGGCAACCGCGACGACGACGGCGAGGGCCGACCCGGCCGGCGCGGGCGCCGATACCGCGACCGCAGGCGCCGTGGCGATCGTGCCGGCGGTGACGGCGGCGACACCGAGCTGCGCGAAGACGACGTCGTGCAGCCCGTCGCGGGCATCCTCGACGTGCTCGACAACTATGCGTTTGTGCGCACGTCCGGCTATCTGGCCGGGCCCAACGACGTGTACGTGTCGATGAACATGGTGCGCAAGAACGGCCTGCGCCGCGGTGATGCCATCACCGGCGCGGTGCGGGTGCCACGGGAAGGCGAACAGACCAACCAGCGGCAGAAGTTCAACCCCCTGGTGCGCTTGGACACCGTCAACGGCGCCTCTATCGAGGACGCCAAGAAGCGTCCCGACTTTTCCAAGCTGACCCCGCTGTACCCGAATGAGCGGCTGCGGCTGGAGACGAACACCGAGAAGCTGACCACCCGGGTCATCGACCTGATCATGCCGGTCGGCAAAGGGCAGCGCGCGTTGATCGTGTCGCCGCCGAAGGCCGGCAAGACGACGATCCTGCAGGACATCGCCAATGCGGTCACCAAGAACAACCCTGAATGCCATCTGATGGTGGTGCTCGTCGACGAGCGCCCCGAAGAGGTGACCGACATGCAACGTTCGGTGAAGGGCGAGGTCATCGCGTCGACCTTCGACCGGCCGCCGTCGGACCACACCTCGGTCGCCGAGCTGGCGATCGAGCGGGCCAAGCGCCTGGTGGAGCAGGGCAAGGACGTTGTGGTGCTGCTCGACTCGATCACCCGCCTCGGTCGCGCGTACAACAACGCGTCGCCGGCGTCGGGCCGGATCCTCTCAGGTGGCGTCGACTCGACCGCGTTGTATCCGCCGAAGCGGTTCCTCGGCGCCGCCCGCAACATCGAGGAGGGCGGTTCGTTGACGATCGTCGCGACCGCAATGGTCGAGACCGGGTCCACCGGCGACACCGTGATCTTCGAGGAGTTCAAGGGCACCGGTAACGCCGAGCTCAAGCTCGACCGCAAGATCGCCGAACGGCGGGTGTTCCCGGCCGTCGACGTCAACCCGTCGGGCACGCGCAAAGACGAGCTGTTGTTGTCGCCGGACGAGTTCGCGATCGTGCACAAGCTGCGCCGGGTCTTGAGCGGTCTGGACTCGCATCAGGCGATCGATTTGCTGATGTCGCAGCTGCGGAAGACGAAGAACAACTACGAGTTCCTGGTACAGGTGTCCAAGAATGCACCTGGGCCGGTGAACGAAGAGTTCGCCTCCTAACCGCGGCGACGAAAACAGCCGCCCTGACATCAAGGCGGCTGCTCTCGTTTCCGGACGGTCTAGACGGTCGGTCTAGACGGTTTAGTAGCCCTGGATTCCCACGATGGGGATCCAGATGCCGAACAACCAGATCCCCCAGCCGTGGAAGCCGTCATCCCACACCGGGCTCGCGTTGTAGCCCCAGTAGTTGATCGGATGCGCGTTCACCCAGGGTGGCGGCCCGCTCCACTGAACGGCCGGCGGCGGTCCCCAGAAGCCCCACGGCGGCAGGGCGTCGTCGCGCCACCATTTGCCTGGACGGCCGCGCCACCAGTCCCGGCTGCCGACAGTGAAGTCGTGGTCGTTTCCGTGCCAGTCGGGCCGAGGCTTCCAGTCCGGCCCGCGGTGGTCACCCGGGCCATGCGGGCCGTTGCCGTCGTCCCCATGCGGCTTCATCGGCAGCGGCGCGGCCGGGTCGGCGTTAGCCGCTCCCGTACCGAGGCCGACGACCCCAGCTCCGAGCGCGCCCACGCTCAGCGTGCTCACGATCGTGGCTGTCGCCAATACTTTCTTCAGCTCCATCTTTACCTTGCTCCTCGTTTGCGACTCCGAACTTCGAATCGCCCCGACAGGTCCGAAGCTGGACTTTTCGGCTTCTCGGCGGTGTCGCCGTGGTCGGCCACTACGCCGAGAAGATGGGTTTCTCGCGGCACACCGGCGCGCACGCAGAACCCATGACCCCCAACACGTGTATCGGGTGAAGCCATCCCGGCGTTAACGTGACCCGCGCCACCCCGCAGATGAAATGACGGCCGCCCTGCGGTCTCAAGGCGGCCGCCACGGTTTATTGGCCTCGAAGAATCGACTACCCGGTCGGGTTCGCGACAAACCAGCGCCCCGACGTCACGGAATAGTCCGGCCCACCGGGACGTTTCGCCTTGGTGGTGACTGACCTGGCATAATCGATCGCCGACACCTCGGCTCCGGTTCACGTCCGATGCGGCAGCTCAAATCCAGGCGACCCGGGGCCACGAAATGAAGAGGACATCATGAAATCGGGTATTCACCCTGACTACGTCGAGACCACCGTGCATTGCGGCTGTGGCAACACGTTCACGACGCGCAGCACGAAGAAAAGCGGACAGATCGCGGTTGAGGTCTGCTCGCAGTGCCACCCCTTCTACACGGGCAAGCAGAAAATTCTCGACAGCGGTGGCCGCGTCGCGCGCTTCGAGAAGCGGTACGGCAAACGCAAGAACGCCGACGCAGGCGCTGCCGACAAATAGCTATCGTCCCGACGCCCGGTATGTCGCCATGTGCGACGACGGGCGTCGGTCTGCGTTTCGGCCCGAGGAGGTGACGTGACGGACACCGCGCCGGCGATCGACGCGATGCTTGCCGAGCATGCCGACCTCGAGCGGCGCCTTGCCGATCCCGACCTGCATTCCGACGCGAGCGCGGCCCGCAAGGTTGGTCGCCGCTTCGCCCAGCTCGCTCCGATCGTGGCGACCTATCGCAAGCTCGAAGCCGCGAGGGGTGACCTCGGCGCCGCTCGCGAACTGGCGGCCGACGACGAGTCGTTCGCCGCTGAAGTCAGTGAACTCGAATCCGAGGTCGACGAACTCGACACCCAGCTCACTGACATGCTCGCCCCGCGTGACCCGCACGACGCCGACGACATTCTGCTCGAGGTGAAGTCGGGCGAGGGCGGTGAGGAGTCGGCGCTGTTCGCCGCGGACCTCGCCAGGATGTACATCCGCTATGCCGAGCGTCATGGCTGGAGCGTCACGGTGCTCGACCAGACGACGTCGGACCTCGGCGGATACAAAGAGGCCACGCTGGCGATCGCGAGCAAAGGCGATTCGGCCGACGGGGTGTGGTCGCGGCTGAAGTTCGAAGGCGGTGTGCACCGCGTGCAACGGGTCCCCGTCACCGAATCTCAAGGCCGCGTGCACACGTCGGCCGCGGGTGTGCTCGTCTATCCGGAGCCCGAGGAAGTCGGTCAAGTGCAGATCGACGAATCCGACTTGCGCATCGACGTGTACAGGTCGTCGGGCAAGGGCGGCCAGGGCGTCAACACCACGGACTCGGCGGTGCGGATCACGCACGTGCCCACCGGCATCGTCGTCACCTGTCAGAACGAGCGCTCCCAGTTGCAGAACAAGACGCGCGCGCTGCAAGTCCTCTCGGCTCGCTTGCAGGCGCAGGCCGAAGAGCAAGCGCTCGCGGACGCGTCGGCGGACCGGGCGAGCCAGATCAGGACCGTCGATCGCAGCGAACGCATTCGCACGTACAACTTTCCGGAGAACCGGCTCACCGATCACCGCATCGGATTCAAGACACACAACCTCGACCAGGTGCTCGACGGCGATCTCGACGCCCTGTTCGACGCCCTTGCCGAGGCCGACAAGCAGTCTCGCCTGCAGAAGACATGATGACGCGGCTACGGCAGGCGATCGACGACGCCACTCACGCGCTGGGTGACGCCGGGGTCGCCTCGCCCAGGACGGACGCCGAGGAATTGGCTGCCTATACTGCCGGCACCAGCCGCGGCCGGCTGCCTCTCGTCGACTCCGTAGACGACGATTTCTTCACGCGTTACGACGATCTCGTCGCCACCCGCGCGAAACGCGTGCCGCTGCAACACATCATCGGATCGGTGATGTTCGGTCCAGTCACTCTAGAGGTGGGGCCCGGTGTGTTCACCCCGCGCCCAGAGACCGAAGCGTTGTTGGAATGGGCTGTAGCACAAGACGTTCCACGGAACCCGGTGATCGTCGACTTGTGCACCGGTTCGGGCGCACTCGCCATCGCGCTGGCCCACCACATACCGTCGGCTCGCGTGATCGGCGTCGACAACTCGGCCGATGCGCTCACGTACGCGCGGCGCAACGCCGCGGGCACGCTCGTCGAGCTACGTCAAGCCGACGTATATGACCCGGGTATCTTCGACGACCTCGACGGCCGCGTCGATTTCGTCGTCGCCAATCCGCCCTACCTGCCGGACGCCACTGATCTGGAATGCGAAGTCGCAGAACATGATCCGCCTCAGGCATTGTTCGGCGGACCGGATGGCACGGCTTTGGTGGCAGCGATTTCGCGGATCGCCGGCCGTTGGCTGGTAGATGGCGGCCTGCTGGCGATCGAACACGACGAGACCTCGTCGGCGGCGGTCTGCGCCCTGCTACGACGTTCGCGTCTTTACGACGACGTCGCCGGGCACCACGACTTCGCCGGACGTCCCCGGTTCGTGACTGCTCGCAGGATGATCCGCTCATGACACAGACTTTCGATTGCGCCGACGAGACACAGCGCGCGACGGGCATCGCGTCGGCGGTCAGCGCGGTCAAGGGCGGCCGGCTCGTCGTGCTTCCCACCGACACGGTGTACGGGGTGGGTGCCGACGCGTTCGACCCGGCCGCAGTCGGCGCGCTGCTCGCGGCCAAACGCCGCGGCCGCGACATGCCCGTCGGAGTGCTCGTGGGCTCGTGGCAGACCATCGACGGGCTGGCTTTCGCCGTGCCGCAGACCATGCGGGAGTTGATCCAGGCATTCTGGCCGGGCGCGCTGAGCATCGTGGTTCGGCAGGCGCCGTCGCTGCACTGGGATCTCGGTGAAGGCAACGGAACGGTGATGGTGCGCATGCCGCTGCATCCCGTGGCGATCGAGCTGCTGCGTGAAGTGGGACCGATGGCGGTGTCGAGTGCGAACGTGTCGGGTCGTCCGCCGGCGATCACCGCACAGGACGCCCGCGACCAGCTCGGCGATCTGGTCGAGGTGTACCTGGACGGGGGCCAGTCGCAGCAACAGGCGGCGTCGACGATCGTCGACCTCACCGCCGAAACCCCGCGGATCCTCCGCGAAGGTCCGGTCAGCCGCGACGAGCTGGCGCAGGTGCTCGGGGTCGACGCGGCGCGCCTTAGTTAGCGCGCACCTTCGGGTTCCAGTTCTGCCGGAACCGGTTCGGGCAATGTGCCGATCCGTAACAGCTTGGCCAGGAGCGACGACAGCGGATCACCCTAAGGTTTGTCCAGTACGGTTCAACCGGTAATGAGCGACGCGGTAAATCTGGCCGACGGAGTGCTCGCCCTCTACGACCGGGGCGCGGGCGTCCCGCTGCGCGAGCTCGCCCTCGTCGGGTTGACCGCCGCGATCATCACGTACTTCTGCACTGGCTGGGTGCGAGTACTCGCCAAGCGTGTCGGTGCCGTCGCCGTGCCGCGTGAGCGTGACGTGCACGTGCAGGCGACGCCGCGGATGGGCGGGCTCGCGATCTACATCGGCGTGCTGGCGGCGGTGCTGGTGGCATCCCAGCTGCCGGCACTGACACGCGGGTTCGTCTACTCCTCCGGTATGCCTGCGGTGCTGGTCGCCGGCGGAATCATCATGGGCATCGGGCTGATCGACGACAAGTGGGGCCTCGATGCGCTGACCAAGTTCGCGGGTCAGATCACCGCGGCGAGCGTTCTGGTGACGATGGGCGTGGCCTGGAGCGTCATCTACATTCCCATCGGCGGAGTCGGGACGATCGTCCTCGACCAGGTGTCGTCGATCCTGCTGACGCTGGCGCTCACCGTCGCGATCGTCAACGCGATGAACTTCGTCGACGGGCTTGACGGGCTCGCCGCCGGACTGGGGCTGATCACCGCACTGGCGATCTGTGTCTTCTCGGTCGGTCTGCTGCGCGACCACGGCGGCGACGTCCTGTTCTACCCGCCGGCAGTGATCTCGGTGGTGCTGGCCGGCGCATGCCTGGGCTTCCTACCCCACAACTTTCATCGCGCTCGGATCTTCATGGGTGACTCTGGTTCGATGCTGATCGGATTGATGCTGGCGGCCGCCTCGACCACCGCAGCCGGGCCGATCTCACAGACCGCGTACGGAGCGCGCGACATGTTCGCTCTGCTGTCGCCTTTCCTGCTCGTCATCGCAGTCATGTTCGTGCCGATGCTCGACCTGCTGCTGGCGATCGTGCGGCGCACCCGCGCCGGCCGCAGTGCGTTCAGTCCGGACAAGATGCACCTGCATCACCGGCTCTTGCAGATCGGCCATTCGCATCGCCGAGTGGTGCTACTGATCTATTTGTGGGTCGGCATCGTCGCATTCGGCACTGCCAGCACGATTTTCGTCGACCCACGCTACGCCGGCGGCGTGATGCTGGCCGCGATCGTCGTCGCGATCGTCGTCACCGTGATCCCCGTACTCAAGCGCGGACAGGAGCTATACGACGACGAGTAGTAGGTGGCGATTTGTGTGGTACGGTGCTGGTAGAACCCGGAAGTACCACCGCGGGTTGCCGGCCCCCCGGGTCGACGGAGATGCCTCCGGCGAACCGAGAACGACCGACAAAGGGAGATGCCCCTTGGGTGATTCCAGCGAGCCTGCCGCCTTCCGATACGCTCGGCGGACCCACTGGAAATCAGTCAGGCATCTCACATACACGCGGGATTGAGGTAGCAAGGTGACGACGCCAGCGCAAGACGCGCCGTTGGTGTTTCCCTCCGTGGCGTTCCGCCCGGTCCGGCTGTTTTTCCTCTGCGTCGCATTGACCGGCGCGGCGGTCGCCGCGGCTGCGGCACTCGAGCATTTGTCGGTGGGTTTGTTCTTCGGACTCGGCCTGGGTCTGGGTTTGCTCAACGCGGTGCTGGTGCAGCGCTCGGTGGAAAGGATCACCGCGAAAGAGCACCCGCTCAAACGTGCGATGGCGCTGAACTCGGCGACCCGGTTGATGATCATGACGGTGATCGGATTGACGATTGCGTTCCTGTTCAGGCCGCAAGGGCTGGGCGTGGTGTTCGGGATGGCGCTGTTTCAAGTACTGCTCGTTGTGGCTACTGCTGTTCCGGTGATGAAAGCATTGCGCAAGAACACCGGAGCCGCAGGGCCGGCGACATGGGACACCGGAGCCGCGGGGCCGGCGACATTTACTGAAGCTGAGGGGGAGGCGCAGCGTGACTGAGACCATCCTCGCCGACGCGAACCTCGAGGTCGGCCATCATGAGCAAGCGAACTGGTTCGGCCTGACCGTCAACACCGACACGGTGTACGCCACCGCGATCGCGGCGGTGATCGTGCTGGCGTTGGCGTTCTTCCTGCGGTGGAAGGTGACGTCGTCGGGTGTGCCGAACGGGGTGCAGCTGTTCTGGGAAGCGCTCACCGTGCAGATGCGCGATCAGATCGAAACGACAATCGGGATGCGCATCGCCCCGTTCGTGTTGCCACTGGCGGTGACGCTGTTCGTTTTCATCCTGATCGCCAACTGGCTGGCGGTGCTGCCCGTGCAAATCGAGCAGAACGGCAAGCCCCACGAACTACTCGCGCCGCCGGCATCTGATATCAACTTCGTGCTGGCGCTCGCGCTGTTCGTGTTCGTCTGTTACCACGCCGCCGGCATCTGGCGTCGCGGCATCATCGGTCACCCTCTCAAGCTGCTGAAGGGTCACGTCGTCTTCCTCGCCCCGATCAACCTCGTCGAAGAGCTCGCCAAGCCGATCTCGTTGTCTCTGCGACTTTTTGGCAACATCTTCGCCGGCGGCATCCTGGTCGCGCTGATCGCGTTGTTCCCGCCGTACATCATGTGGGCACCTAACGCGATCTGGAAGAGTTTCGATTTGTTCGTCGGCGCGATCCAGGCCTTCATCTTCGCGCTGCTGACCATCTTGTATTTCAGTCAATCGATGGAGCTTGAAGATGAGCACCATGACTAGCCCGAAAGCCTGGTAGCGCCGCTATCAGTTATCAAGGAGGATAAGAATGAATCCGCAAATCGCGATGGGCGCTCTCATCGGCGGTGGGTTGATCATGGCCGGCGGCGCGATCGGTGCCGGTATCGGTGACGGCATCGCCGGCAACGCGTTGATCGCCGGCATCGCGCGGCAGCCCGAAGCCCAGGGCCGCTTGTTCACACCGTTCTTCATCACCGTCGGTCTGGTCGAGGCGGCGTACTTCATCAACCTGGCGTTCATGGCGCTGTTCGTGTTCGCCACCCCGGTCAAGTAATAGCTCGACGCAATGGGCGACCTGAGCATCACATTGCTGGCGGCGGAGGGCAGTCAGAGCAACTTCCTGCTGCCCAACGGCACCTTCTTCGTCGTGCTGATCATCTTCTTGATCGTGCTCGGCGTGATCGGCACGTTCGTCGTGCCGCCCGTCATGAGGGTGTTGCACGAGCGCGAGGCGATGGTCACCAAAACCGTTGAGAACAACCGAGAGTCGGAAAAACAGTTCGCCGCTGCCGAATCCGACTACCAGGCAGAGATGGCGCGTGCGCGGCGGGAGGCCTCCGGGATCCGCGACGACGCACGAGCCGAGGGTCGCAAGATCCTCGACGGCATGAAGGCGCGGGCTTCCGAGGAGTCGGCCGCGGCGTTGCATAAGGCCGACGAGGAGCTCAAAGGCCAATCGGATGCGATCGCTTCAGATCTGAGGTCGTCGATGGAAACGCTTGCGTCGACGTTGGCCGACCGGGTGCTCGGTGTCGACGCCGCCACGAAGGCAAGGCGATAACACCATGTCGACCTTCATCGGCCAGCTGATCGGATTCGCGGTCATCGCGTTCATCATCTGGCGCTACGTCGTTCCGCCGGTGCGCAACTTGATGACCAACCGCCAGGAATCGGTGCGCAAGCAACTCGAGGACAGCGCGAACGCCCAGAAGCGCCTCGCCGAGTCCCAGCAGGCCCACGAGAAGGCCGTGCAGCAGGCCCAGGAAGAAGCCAAGAGAGTCATCGAGGAGGCGCGAGCGGACGCCAAGAGCATCACCGAGCAGTTGCAAGCACAGGCCGACGCCGAAGTCGAGCGGGTGAAAGTGCAAGGGCAGCAACATGTTCAGTTGCTGCGCGCACAGTTCATTCGTCAGTTGCGCCAAGACCTCGGCATCGAGGCGGTCAGTCGCGCCGACGAGATGGTCCGCGACCACGTGTCCGACCGCGATGCGCGCTCGCAGACCGTCGACCGCTTTCTCGACGAACTCGACGCGATGGCGCCGTCGGACGTCGCGATCGATGATCCCGCGACGGCAAAGTTGCGCTCGGCGAGCCGTGAGGCGCTTAGCGCCCTCGTCGAGGGCTTTGACGAGGTGACCGCCGATCTCGACGTTTCCCAATTGGAAACGCTGGCAGACGATTTGGCCGCGGTGACCAAGTTGCTGAATCGGGAAGCGATTCTCACTCGACACCTCGCTGACCCGTCGAATGATGCGGCACCCAAGGAACAACTGCTGGAATCGGTGCTCGGAGGAAAAGTCAGCGACCCAGCGCTTGAGGTGCTCAAGGCCGCGGTCTCGGGTCGGTGGTCATCGGATGACAACCTCGTCGACGCCGTCAAGCACGTCGCGCGACTTTCACTACTGGTCCGCGCCGAGAAGGGCCGCCACACCGACGAGATCGAGGAGCAGCTGTTCCGCTTCGGTCGCATCCTTGACGCCGAGCCCCGGCTGTCGACGTTGCTCAGCGACTACACCCGTCCTGTGGACGACCGCGTGGGCTTGTTGAAAGACGTGCTCGGCCGTAGTGACGGCGTGAATGCGACGACCGAGGCGCTGTTGTCACAAACCATCGAGCTGTTGCACGGTGACCGCGCCGATGAGGAGGTGGGAGCGCTGGCACAATTGGCAGTCGCCCGCCGCGGGGAGGTAGTGGCGCAGGTCAAAGCCGCCTCCGAGCTCAGCGACGCCCAGCGCAGCCGGTTGACGGACCTGCTCAGCCGTGTCTACGGACACCCGGTCTCGGTTCAACTGCAAGTCGACCCGAAAATCCTTGGCGGCCTGTCGGTTTCCATCGGCGACGAAGTGATCGACGGGGCCATCTCCTCGCGCCTGGCAGCGGCAAGAAACCGATTGCCCGACTGAACCTAATAGAGATCCGTACCGACAGCAGGAAGACGAAAAGTTATGGCAGAGTTGACGATTTCACCCGATGACATCCAGGGTGCGATCGAGGAGTATGTCTCCAGCTTCACCGCTGAAACGGCACGTGAAGAAGTCGGCGCCGTGATCGATGCGGGCGACGGCATCGCGCACGTAGAGGGTCTGCCGTCGGTGATGACGCAGGAACTCCTCGAGTTCGAGGGTGGGGTGCTCGGTGTCGCGCTGAACCTCGACGAGCACGACATCGGCGCGGTCATCCTGGGCGACTTCGAGAAGATCGAAGAGGGCCAGCAAGTCAAGCGCACCGGTGAGGTGCTTTCCGTCCCGGTTGGTGACGCTTTCCTCGGCCGGGTGATCAATCCACTCGGCCAGCCCATCGACGGGCGCGGCGATATCGAATCCGACGAGCGCCGTGCACTGGAGCTTCAGGCTCCCTCCGTGGTGCAGCGGCAGAGCGTGAAAGAGCCGCTACAGACAGGCATCAAGGCGATCGACTCGATGACACCGATCGGCCGCGGGCAGCGGCAGTTGATCATTGGCGACCGCAAGACCGGTAAGACCGCGATCTGCGTCGACACCATCCTCAATCAACGGCAGAACTGGGAAAGCGGTGACGAGAAGCAGCAGGTTCGTTGCGTGTACGTCGCCATCGGTCAGAAAGGCACCACGATCGCCAGTGTCCACAACGCCCTCGAGGAGGGCGGCGCGATGGACTACACCACGATCGTCGCGGCACCGGCGTCTGAGTCGGCCGGCTTCAAATGGCTCGCGCCATACACTGGTTCGGCCATCGGTCAGCACTGGATGTATCAGGGCAAGCACGTTCTGATCGTCTTCGACGACCTCTCCAAGCAGGCCGAGGCATACCGAGCGATCTCACTGCTACTGCGCCGGCCGCCAGGCCGCGAGGCCTATCCCGGTGACGTGTTCTACCTCCATTCCCGGCTGTTGGAGCGCTGCGCGAAGCTCTCGGACGAGCTGGGCGGCGGCTCGTTGACGGGGCTGCCGATCATCGAGACCAAGGCCAACGACATCTCGGCCTACATCCCGACCAACGTCATCTCGATCACCGACGGCCAGTGCTTCCTGGAGAGCGACCTGTTCAACCAAGGTGTGCGCCCCGCCATCAACGTCGGCGTCTCGGTGTCGCGCGTCGGTGGCGCCGCGCAGATCAAGGCACTGAAGGATGTGGCCGGATCACTGCGGTTGGACCTGTCGCAGTACCGCGAGCTGGAGTCGTTCGCGGCGTTCGCCTCGGATCTCGACGAGAACACCAAGAAGCAACTCGACCGAGGTGAGCGATTGGTCGAATTGCTCAAGCAGCCCCAGCACCATCCGATGCCGGTCGAAGAACAGGTCGTGGCGATTTTCCTCGGTACTCAGGGGCACCTCGACTCGGTGCCCGCAGGCGATGTCGCACGCTTCGAAACCGAATTCATCGACCACCTTCGCGGCTCACATGAGGGCGTTCTCAAGGAGATTCGCGAATCAAAGGCGATGTCCGACGACATCAGTGACAAGCTCGAAGACACCGTGAACCAATTCAAGAAGGGCTTTTCGACGTCCGATGGCAGTTCGGTCGTCCCCGACGAACATGTCGAGGCGATGGACGAAGAGGATATCGAGAAGGAAACGGTCAAGGTGCACAAGCCCCCGCCGCCGAAGAAGAAGAGTTAGGTCTGTATGGCTGCCACACTCCGCCAACTGCGAGGCCGCATTCGGTCAGCACAGTCGATCAAGAAGATCACTCGAGCGCAGGAAATGATCGCGACTTCGCGGATCGCCAAGGCGCAGGCGCGGGTCGAAGCCGCACGGCCGTATGCCGCAGAGATCACCAACATGCTGACCAACCTGGCAGACGCGTCCGCACTGGACCATCCACTGCTCGTGCCGCGCGAGAATCCCACGCGGGCCGGGGTATTGGTGATCTCCTCCGACCGCGGTCTGTGTGGCGCATACAACGCCAACATCTTTCGGCGGTCTGAGGAACTGTTCTCGTTGCTTCGGGAAGAGGGTAAGAAGCCAATACTTTACGTTGTCGGTCGGAAAGCGGAGAGCTACTACGGCTTTCGGAACTGGGACATCACCGAGTCTTGGACCGGCTTCTCCGAGATGCCTGACTACCAGAACGCGAAGGAAATAGCGACCACGCTGGTCGATGCGTTCAACGCCGGTGCCGACGACGAGCGCGACGATCCCGGTCTGGACGACGTGCTCGGCGTCGACGAATTGCACATCGTTTTCACCGAGTTCAAGACGATGATGTCGCAGAACGCGTCTGCGTTGCGGATCGCTCCGATGGTGGTCGAGTACGTAGAAGAGGAACAGGGTGGACTGCAGACCCTCTTCTCTTTCGAGCCCGACGCCACGACGTTGTTCGAGGCGCTGTTGCCCCGGTACGTGACGACTCGAATTTTCGCCGCCCTGCTGGAGTCCGCGGCGTCGGAGTCAGCGTCGCGGCGACGCGCGATGAAGTCAGCGAGCGACAACGCCGACGACCTCATCAAGGACTTGACGTTGCAGGCCAACCGCGAACGCCAGGCTCAGATCACCCAAGAAATCAGCGAGATCGTCGGCGGCGCAAACGCATTAGCGGATGCCGCCAAGTAGAACCCCATCAGGAAAGCGAACAGGACCATGACTGCAACCGCAGAACGCGACACCAAGAAGAACGAAAAGAAGGACACGAACGGTCGGGTGGTGCGGGTAGCCGGACCTGTTGTGGACGTCGAGTTTCCACGCGGCGCCGTCCCAGCGTTGTTCAACGCGTTGCACGCCGAGATCACGTTCGAGGACCTGGCAAAGAAGCTGACGCTCGAGGTGGAGCAGCACCTCGGCGAGAGCCTGGTGCGCTGCATCTCCCTGCAGCCCACCGATGGACTCGTCCGCGGCGTCGAGGTCGTCAACACCGGCGCGTCGATCGAGGTCCCGGTCGGCGACGGAACGAAGGGCCACGTCTGGAATGCCTTGGGGCACTGCCTCGACGACGAGGACTACGGCGACGATCTGGATCGCTGGCCGATCCACCGCAAGCCGCCCGCGTTCGACGAGCTTGAGCCCCGCACCGAGATGCTCGAGACCGGCCTGAAGGTCATCGACCTTCTCACGCCGTATGTGCGCGGCGGAAAGATCGCCTTGTTCGGCGGCGCCGGCGTTGGCAAGACGGTGCTGATTCAGGAGATGATCAACCGCATCGCGCGCAACTTCGGCGGCACGTCGGTGTTCGCGGGTGTCGGGGAGCGGACCCGCGAGGGCAACGACCTCTGGGTCGAATTGGGCGAGGCCAACGTCCTCAAGGACACCGCGCTGGTGTTCGGACAGATGGACGAGCCGCCGGGCACCCGTATGCGGGTGGCGTTGTCGGCGTTGACAATGGCGGAATATTTTCGCGACGAGCAGGAGCAGGACGTCCTGCTGTTCATCGACAACATCTTCCGGTTCACCCAGGCCGGCTCCGAGGTCTCGACGTTGCTGGGACGTATGCCGTCTGCGGTGGGTTACCAGCCCACGCTGGCCGACGAGATGGGTGAGTTGCAAGAGCGCATCACGTCTACTCGTGGCCGCTCGATCACCTCGATGCAGGCGGTGTATGTGCCGGCCGACGACTACACAGATCCGGCGCCCGCGACCACGTTCGCGCACCTCGATGCAACCACCGAACTCAGCCGCGACGTGTTCTCGAAGGGCATCTTCCCGGCGGTGGATCCGCTCGCATCGAGCTCGACGATTCTCGACGCGGGGATTGTCGGCGACGAGCATTACGGCGTCGCACAGGAAGTCATCCGAATCCTGCAGCGGTACAAGGATCTTCAAGACATCATCGCGATCCTCGGTATCGACGAGCTGTCCGAGGAAGACAAGCAGTTGGTGAACAGGGCGCGCCGGATCGAGCGCTTCCTGTCGCAGAACATGATGGCCGCAGAGCAGTTCACCGGCAAACCAGGTTCGACGGTCCCGCTCAAGGAAACCATCGACGCGTTCGACCGATTGACCAAGGGCGAGTTCGACCACCTGCCCGAGCAGGCGTTCTTCCTCATCGGCGGTCTGGAGGACTTGGAGGAGAAGGCCTCGAGCCTCGGTGTGAAGCTCGACGAGTCGAAGGATGACGGTGCTCCGACGTCGTCGGACAAGGACGAGGACGCCGAATCCGAGGACGAGGAATCAGAGGACAAGGAATCCAAAGCTGAGGACGAAAAGTCCGAAGACAAAGACGGCGGCGACGAGAGCGACAGTGACGACAAGAATGAATAGGCACTGACATGGCCGACATGAACGTCGACATCGTCGCTGTCGAGCGCGAGATTTGGTCGGGCAAGGGAACCTTCGTCTTCACCCGGACCACCTCCGGGGAGATCGGCATTCTGCCGCGCCACATCCCGTTGGTGGCGCAGCTCGTCGACGATGCAATGGTGCGCGTCGAACGAGAAGGCGAGGACGATCTACGCATCGCCGTTGACGGCGGCTTCATGTCAGTGACCGACGACGGCGTCATCATCTTGGCCGAGTCCGCCGAATTCGATTCGGAAATCGACGAAGAACGCGCTCGAAGCGACGCCGACTCAGACGACCCGGACGTTGCCGCGAAGGGGCGGGCAAGGCTGCGCGCCCTCGGCGAAATCGACTAGGCCGCGGACGCGAGGAGCGACACAACAGGATGTCCCGCCTTTGAGCGCGCTGATGGCGCTCATGGTCGTGTCCATCGCCGTGTTGTTGTTGGCGGTGTTGGCACTGAGCTACCGGCTGTGGAAGTTGCGCCAAGGAGGCACCGCAGCGATCCTGCGGGACTTTCCCGCCGTCGGTGGACAGGGCTGGCGGCATGGCGTGATCCGCTACCGCGGTGGCGAAGCCGGTTTCTATCGACTGTCCAGCCTGAGGTTGTGGCCGGACCGCCGGCTCGGGCGGCGTGGCGTCGAGATCGTGTCCCGTAGGGCGCCACGCGATGACGAGTTCGACATCATGACCGCCGAGATCGCCATCCTTCAGCTGCGTGACGGCCCACAGGAGGCTCGGCGCGGCTACGAGGTGGCCCTTGACCGGGGAGCGTTGACCGCGTTCTTGTCATGGCTCGAATCCAGACCTTCTCCTCGAGCCGAGCGCCGAAACAGCTAGTTCCGCAAGCTTATTCGTTGCGCTCCCCGCCGGGCTGCCACAGCACATCGCCGTCGGGATTCGCCATCCGGGACAGAATGAACAATAGGTCTGACAGGCGATTGAGGTACTTGGCCGGTAGCGGGCTGACGCTGTCGGCGTGCGTTTCGACTGCCTCCCACGCCGACCTCTCAGCGCGCCGGGTCACGGTCCGCGCCATGTGCAGCAGGGCAGATAACGCTGAACCGCCCGGCAGGATAAAGGAATTGAGCGCGGAAAGTGACTCGTTGAACTGGTCGCACCATGCTTCCAGGCGGTCGATGTAGGTCTGGGTGATGCGTAGCGGCGGGTACTGAGGGTTGTCGACCACGGGCGTCGAAAGGTCGGCGCCGGCGTCGAACAAGTCGTTTTGGATCTGGCGCAGCACCGCGATGATCTGCTCGTCTGGGGCACCCAGCGCGATCGCGGCTCCGATGACGGCATTCGCCTCGTCGCAGTCGGCGTAGGCCGCCAGACGTGGATCGTTCTTCTTCACTCGGGAGAAGTCGCTCAGTCCGCTGGTTCCGTCATCACCCGTTCGGGTGTAAATGCGGGTGAGATGAACTGCCATGGTCAAACCGTACCGGCCGGTGCTGTCTAAAATTAGCCGGGTGAGCGAACGCTTTGTGGTGACCGGCGGTAACCGATTATCGGGGGAAGTCGCCGTCACGGGTGCCAAGAACAGCGTGCTCAAACTGATGGCTGCAGCCTTGCTCGCGGAGGGCACGAGCACGATCACGAACTGCCCCGACATCCTCGACGTTCCGCTGATGGCGGAGGTACTGCGTGGTCTCGGCGCCACGGTGGAGCTAGACGGGCCGGTGGCACGGGTGACATCCCCGGACGAACCGAAGTACGACGCGGACTTCGCCGCCGTGCGCCAGTTCCGCGCGTCTGTATGCGTCCTCGGCCCACTCGTCGGGCGATGCAAGCGGGCCCGAGTGGCATTGCCGGGTGGCGACGCCATCGGGTCGAGGCCGCTGGACATGCACCAGTCAGGTCTGCGCCAGCTGGGCGCCACCTGCAACATTGAGCACGGTTGCGTGGTTGCATCGGCAGATCACTTGCGCGGGGCAGAAATTCAGCTCGAGTTCCCGTCAGTCGGCGCTACCGAGAACATTCTGATGGCTGCAGTTTTGGCGGAGGGCGTGACGACGATCCACAACGCCGCCCGCGAACCCGACGTCGTCGATCTGTGCACGATGCTCAGCCAAATGGGCGCCGACATCGAGGGCGCGGGCACATCGACCATGACGATCACCGGCGTCGACCGCCTGCACCCCACCGAGCACCGGGTGATCGGCGACCGGATCGTTGCTGCCACCTGGGGGATCGCGGCGGCAATGACCCGAGGCGATATTGCGGTGACCGGCGTGGACCCTGCGCATCTTCAGCTAGTCCTGCACAAGCTGCACGCGGCCGGCGCCACGGTGACGCAGGACGACAACGGTTTTCGCGTCGTGCAATACGAACGGCCGAAGGCGGTCAACGTCGCGACACTGCCGTTTCCCGGGTTTCCGACCGACCTGCAGCCCATGGCGATCGGCTTGGCGTCCATCGCCGACGGCACGTCGATGATCACCGAGAACGTATTCGAAGCACGCTTTCGCTTCGTCGAGGAAATGATCCGGTTGGGTGCCGATGCCCGCACCGACGGCCACCACGCCGTCGTCCGCGGTCTGCCGCAGCTTTCCAGCGCGCCAGTGTGGTCGTCGGACATCCGGGCAGGCGCCGGGCTGGTGCTCGCCGGCCTCGTCGCCGACGGCGACACCGAAGTCCACGACGTCTTCCATATCGATCGCGGCTATCCGCTGTTTGTGGAAAACCTGGTAAGTCTGGGGGCAGAAATCGAGCGGGTAAGCTCGTAGGAACAGCGGCCTGACCTGCGGTT
>DATBFF010000195.1:0-18366 GCA_036558625.1 Mycobacterium sp.
CTACCGCCGCGTGGTGTACGCGATCAACAAGGTTTTCAACCCCATCCTGGCCTTCGATCGGATCGAGGGGCCGATTGCCAAGGCCGTCGATACCGTCATCAACAGATTGGGTATACCGCGCGCACTGACTGCCGTCTTGGACGCAACGCTGGTGCCCATCACGGCATGGGCGGAGCGCACTCTTTTGTTCCCGCAAAGGGATAGCGCCCCAAGCACCTCTGACACGAAACGTAAACGAGAGGCGACAGCCATCGCGTCGCCGCTCGACTCACCTGCGAGCATGACCGATCAGACCAGCCACGGTGCCGAGAACGCGAAAGTTCCACGCAGAACGAAGACGTCCCCGAGCAGCACCCGTCGTGGCCCTGGCCCGTCCACTGACATGGCCGCACCGTCGGGCAAGCATTCCAAGCCAAAAGCGGTCAGTGCCGGCGCAAGGGGAAAGCACAGCAAAAAATAGAGTAGAGAGCCACCTGGGAGAATCGAACTCCCGACCTATTCATTACGAGTGAATCGCTCTACCGACTGAGCTAAGGTGGCGTGCCCATATGGGCGGCACGAGTCTACGACAGCGACGCCGGGGCGCCCAAGTCAGTTGCGCAGCGCCTGGCCGACCGCTGCGACCAGGCCGTCGATCGCAAACTTGGGTTTGACGTTCGTCGCCAACGCCTCGCGGCATTCCAGCACGGCCTCGATACACACCAGCAGCTGCTCGGGTTGAGCATGCTCGGCCAGCGCCCGCACGCGTTCGGCCATGTCTGGATGATTCGTCTGAATCTCCCCGGCGCCGGTAGCCACCAGCAGTGCGTCCCGAAAATAATTCGCCAGGTCGATCAGCGCCCGATCCAGCGCGTCGCGCGATGCCCGCGTCAACCGCGACTTCTGCCGCCTCTCAAGCTCTTTGATCGCACCCGCCGCCCCGCGCAGTGCCGCCGCAGTGCCCTTTCCCGTCCCCCCTGCGCCCAGCGCTGTCCTCAGCTCGTCGGCCTCCGTCTCGTCGCGCTCGACTGTCAACGCCAGTGCCTCGGCCTCTGCCGCGGCCACCAGTTCCTCGGCAGCGGCGTATGCGCGGGACGGCTTCACCGCGTCGCGCACCAATCCCAGCGCGCGCTGGCGGCGTTCGCGTGCGTCGGGATCGCTGGCCAGCCGACGCGCCCGGCCCACATGCCCGCCGCTGACAGACGCCGCCCACTGCGCCTCGCGCTCCGATAGCCCGTCACTGTCAACCAAAACCTGCGCGATCGCGTCGACGGTCGGCGTCACCAACGCGACGTGACGGCAGCGCGACCGCAACGTGATCGCGATGTCCTCCGGGTCGACCGATGGCGCACACAACAGAAACACGGTCGACGGCGGCGGCTCCTCGACCACCTTGAGCAGAGCGTTCGCCGCCCCCTCGGTGAGTCGGTCGGCGTCTTCGATCACGACGATCTGCCAGCGGCCTGTGGTCGGCCGCCGCGAGGCGATCTGCACGATCGCGCGCATCTCGTCGACGCCGATGCTCAGGCCTTCCGGGATGATCCGGCGCACGTCAGCGTGAGTACCGGCCATCGTGGTCGTACACGCCTTGCACTCTCCGCAGCCTGGCTCGCCGGCGGACGTGCACTGCAGGGCCGCGGCGAAGCACACCGCGGCCACCGACCGCCCCGACCCGGGCGGGCCCGTGATCAGCCACGCGTGCGTCATCGTCCCGGTCGCGGCCGCGTTGTGAGCGGAATCACCGCGTGCCGCGCGCGCGGCCGCCGTCAGCTCCGCTTCGACGGTCCCCTGCCCGACCAGACGCCCAAAAACGCCGCTCATCGCCCCCAACAGTAGTGGTCAGGACCGACGCCGGGGCCCGTCGAGAAGCTACTGCCCGTCAGGCTCGACCGATACGGTAGTTCTGTGGAAGGTTCGGCCAGGACAATCGGGCGACTCCGGGCATTCGTCCGATGGGTGGTTCGAACGCCGTGGCCCGTTTTCGTCCTCGGCCAGCTGCAAGCCGACATCATTGGCGCGCTGTTCGTGCTCGGGTTTCTGCGGTTCGGTCTGCCGGCCGAAGACCGCGTCGTCATTCAGGATCTGCCGCAGGCGAATCTGGCGCTGTTCGCAGCGGTCCTGCTGTTCGCGTTCATCCTGGGGTCGCTGGTCAGCCTGCGCCTGCTGACACCCGTATTCCGCTGGCAACGCCGCGACCGCGACGGACGCCTCACCGAAGAGGACGGCGCCAAAACCGAACTCGCTCGCACCCGTGCCCTGAAGATGCCCTACTACCGCTCGGTGATCAGCTTCGTCAATTGGATTCTCGGCGGGACGATCTTCATTGTCGCGATCTGGCCGGTAGCCAGCCACTCGGCGCCGGTGGTCGCGGTTGCCACCGCGTTGGGCGCTACGGCGACATCGATCATCGGCTACCTGCAGGCCGAACGGGTACTGCGGCCCGTCGCGATCGCTGCCCTGCGGGAGGGAGTGCCGGAGCAGATTCACGCGCCCGGGGTGATCCTGCGGACGCTGCTGACGTGGGTGCTTTCCACCGGGGTGCCGATCCTGACGATCGTGGTGGCCATCGCGGCCGCCAAGCTGTCACTGCTGCAGGCGTCCGCCGACAAGATGTTCACCCCGATCCTGCTGCTGGCGATCGCCGCGCTGACCATTGGCCTGGCCGGCACGATTCTGACCGCGATGTCGATCGCCGACCCGCTGCGCCAGTTGCGTTGGGCGCTCGGCGAAGTGCAGCGT
This sequence comes from Mycobacterium sp., assembly GCA_036558625.1. Classification (GTDB taxonomy): domain Bacteria; phylum Actinomycetota; class Actinomycetes; order Mycobacteriales; family Mycobacteriaceae; genus Mycobacterium. The sequence goes on from DATBFF010000195.1 coordinate 2,719, forward strand.
GGCAACTACAACGCGCACGTGCAGATTTACGACGCCAGCGAACTGGGGCTGATGCAGGCCGGCTTCAACGACATGGTTCGCGAGCTCTCGGAGCGGCAACGGCTGCGCGACCTGTTCGGCCGCTACGTCGGTGAGGACGTCGCGCGGCGCGCCCTGGAGAGCCGTCCTGAACTGGGTGGCCAGGAGCGCGACGTCGCCGTGCTGTTCGTCGACTTGGTCGGGTCGACACAGCTCGCCGCCACCCGTCCGCCCGCCGAGGTCGTCGGGTTGCTCAACGAGTTCTTCCGCATCGTCGTCGAAACGGTCAACCGTCACGGCGGCTTCGTCAACAAGTTCCAGGGTGACGCGGCATTGGCGATCTTCGGCGCGCCGCTGGAGCATCCGGACGCGTGCGGCGCTGCGCTTGCGGCCGCGCGTGAAGTTCACGACGAGTTGATCGAAGTGCTCAAGGCCAACGAGTTCGGCATCGGCGTGTCCGCCGGGCGGGCCATCGCCGGGCACATCGGCGCGCGAGCCCGTTTCGAGTACACCGTCATCGGCGACCCGGTCAACGAGGCGGCGCGGTTGACGGAGTTGGCCAAGTTCGAGGAGGGCCACGTGCTGGCATCCGCGATTGCGGTCAGCGGCGCGCTCGACGCCGAGGCGCTGTGTTGGGATGTCGGGGAAGTCGTCGAATTGCGTGGCCGCACAGCGCCTACACAGCTCGCGCGACCGGTGAAATTGACTGTGCCGTCGGCGGTCTCGGAAGTCTAGACGGGCGACGAGGCCTGTCAGCCCTTCTTCGCTGCCTTCTTCGCAGACTTGCGGGAGCCTTTCTTGGCGGTCCGCTTCTTGACCGGGCCGCGGGCGCGGCGGTCGGCGAGCAGTTCGGCGGCGCGCTCGTCGGTGAGCGAGACGACGTCGTCGCCTTTACGCAGGCTCGCGTTGCTCTCCCCGTCGGTGACGTACGGCCCGAATCGCCCGTCCTTGATCACCATCGGCTTGCCGGTAGCCGGATCGGCACCGAGTTCGCGCAGCGGTGGCAGCGAAGCCGCTTGCCGCCCACGGCGTTTCGGCTCCGCATAGATCTTCAAAGCTTCGTCGAGCGTGATCGTGAACATCTGCTCTTCGGTGGTCAGCGACCGAGAGTCGCTGCCGCGCTTCAGATAAGGGCCGTACCGGCCGTTCTGCGCGGTGATCTCTTCATCGGTCGACGGGTCGACGCCGACAACCCGCGGCAGTGACAGCAACCTCAACGCATCCTCGAGCGTGACGGTTTCCAGGTCCATCGAACGCAGCAGCGAACCGGTACGCGGCTTCGGGCCGGTGGGCTTCTTGCCCTTCTTGGCCGCGGCGCCGTTGCCCTGGTCGTCACCGGGCTCCGACGCAGTCAACACTTCGGTCACGTAAGGACCGAATCTGCCGTCTTTGGCGACGATCTCGTGGCCTGTTTCCGGGTCGACGCCCAAGGTCCGACCCTCTTGCGGTGTGGCAAAAAGCTTTTCGGCCAGCTCAAGGGACAACTCGTCGGGGGTGATGGAGTCCGAGAGGTTCGCGCGCTGCGGCTTGAGATCACCGGCCTCGCCGTCCTCATCAACAACCATGCGCTCCAAGTACGGCCCGTTTTTGCCGACCCGCACGTAGACCGGGCGGCCATGCTCGTCGTCAAAGAGCTTGATGGAGTTGACTTCTCGTGCGTCTATGGCTTCCAGGTTGATGCCGACCAGCTGTTTCAACCCACCGGCGCGCGCAATGGATTCCTCCACTCCATGCTGGCCACCGAAATAGAAGTTGTTCAACCAGACGGTGCGCTGCTCCTGTCCGTTGGCGATCTCGTCGAGCTCGTCTTCCATCGCGGCGGTGAACCCGTAGTCGACCAGCCGGCCGAAATGCTGCTCCAGCAGACCGACTACCGCGAACGCCACCCACGACGGCACCAGTGCGCTGCCCCTCTTCACGACGTAGCCGCGGTCTTGAATCGTCTTGATGATCGACGAGTACGTCGACGGGCGACCGATACCCAGGTCTTCCAACGCCTTGATCAGCGAGGCTTCCGTGTACCGCGCCGGCGGGTTGGTGGCGTGGCCGTCGGCGGTCAGCTCGTTGGCGCGGACTCGCTGGCCCTCTGTCAGTTGCGGCAGCCGGCTCTCGGCGTCGTCGGCCTCCCCACCGGCGAGGTCGTCGAGGCTCTCGACGTACGCCGACAAGAATCCCGGGAATGTGATCGTGCGACCGCTCGCCGTGAACGCCACCCTCTGGCCTTCGGCGGCCTGCCCGGTAATCCGAAGCGAGAGCGTGGTGCCGCGCGCGTCGGCCATCTGCGAAGCCACTGTCCGCTGCCAGATCAGCTCGTAGAGCCGGAACTCGTCGTTGTCCAACACCGAGTGCAACTGCCCCGGCGTCGCGAACGACTCCCCCGACGGCCTGATCGCCTCGTGCGCCTCCTGCGCGTTCTTCACCTTGCGGGTGTACTGGCGCGGCGTGGGGTGCACGTACTCCTCGCCGTACAGCTCGCGCGCCTGCCTGCGCGCCGCGTCGATCGCCGACTGCGACAACGTGGTCGAGTCGGTACGCATATAGGTGATGTAGCCGTTCTCGTACAGCCGCTGCGCGATGCTCATCGTGCGCTCGGAGCTGAACCGCAACTTGCGGCCCGCCTCCTGCTGCAGTGTCGACGTCATGAACGGCGCATACGGCCGGCGCGTGTAGGGCTTCGACTCGACCGACGACACCGTCAGCTCGGCGCCCTGCAGCCCCCGCGCCAGCGCCCCGGCGCTGTTCTCGTCGAGCACCAGCACGTCGTCGGACTTCTTCAGCTGCCCCAGCGAGTCGAAGTCCCGCCCGGTGGCGACCCGGCGGTCGTCGACACTGACCAGCCGCGCCGTGAACGTCGGCGGCGTCGCCGACGAGCCGGCGTCCATCTCGGCGACCACGTCCCAGTAGCTGGCGCTGCGGAACGCCATCCGGTCGCGTTCGCGCTGCACGATGATGCGCGTGGCCACCGACTGCACCCGGCCGGCCGACAGCTTCGGAGCGACTTTCTTCCACAGCACCGGACTGATCTCGTAGCCGTACAGCCGGTCCAGGATGCGGCGGGTCTCCTGGGCGTCGACCAAGTCGTTGTCCAGGTCGCGTGGATGCTCGGCCGCGGCGCGGATCGCCGGTTCGGTGATCTCGTGGAACACCATCCGCTTGACCGGAATGCGCGGCTTCAGAGTCTCGAGCAAGTGCCACGCGATGGCCTCGCCCTCGCGGTCGCCGTCCGTCGCCAGATAGAGCTCGTCGACATCGTTGAGCAGGCCTTTCAGCTCGCTGACCGTGCTCTTCTTGTCGGGGCTGATGATGTAGAGCGGCTCGAAGTTCTCTTCGACGTTCACCCCGAGACGGGCCCACGGCTCGGACTTGTACTTGGCCGGCACGTCGGCGGCATTGCGCGGCAGGTCGCGGATATGGCCCCGCGACGATTCGACGATGTAGTTGGCGCCCAGGTAGCTCGCCAATTTGCGCGCTTTGGTCGGCGACTCGACTATGACGAGTCGCCGTACATTCTTATTGCCGTTGCCGCTACTGTCAGCCAACTGCGCTCACGCTCCACTTCTTCCCCGCTCAGGGCGCGGGACGACAATACTGTGTCCGGCCCGTCGGCATTGACAAGATGGCATTCCGTGCGTGCCGACGCAAACCGGCCCCCCGCGACCGGCCCCTAGACGTGGGGCCATTGCGACAACGCCTCGGCGTCGTCGGGCGGTTCCCCCACGTTCTCTACCAGGCGCGATAGTCGCCGACGCCCGCTGATTCGCAGCGCGGGACGGGCTCCGCGGGTGCCGATCAACGTCGGCGCGATCCCGACCCGCATCAGAGCAGACGCAAGAGGCGAATGGGTGTCGGGCGCGTGCGGGTCCAGCCCGAGCAGGTAGCGGTCGGCCTCGGGGGTCCCGGCCGCCAGCACCCAGGCCCGCAGCTCGCGTGGGCCGGGCAGCCACTGGCGCGGAACGGTCTTGACCGCCCCGCGGGTCCACTCCGCGGCGATCGGGGTCAACCGGGCGTCGACCGAGGTGCGCACCAGCGGGGTGTCCTCGTCAGTCCGGGTGATCTCCGGGTCGAGGCCGGCGTCGGCGATCATCTCGGCCAGCGCGTCGGCCCGCCACGCGTCGTCGACGACCACAGACAGCCGCGCTCCGCCGCCGACTACCACCACCTGCCCCGTCGCAGCCAGCAGCCCGGTCAAGTCGGTGACCGCGGGCGGCACCGACTCGGCGGAGAAGAAGGACAGCTGGCTCACGGGAACGACAGTAGGCGTCGGCGCATAAGAAAACCCCCGCGGTCGCTGGGATCGCGGGGGTTTTCGTCAGGTTCGGTTACTCAGATGGAACGCACACCTGTGGCCTGCGGCCCCTTGGGGCTCTGCCCGACCTCGAACTCAACTCGTTGGTTCTCTTCCAGCGTGCGAAAGCCGCTGCCTTGAATCTCCGTGTAGTGGACAAAAACGTCAGCCGAGCCGTCCTCCGGCGCAATAAAGCCGAAGCCCTTCTCCGCGTTGAACCACTTCACAGTTCCCTGTGGCATTTCTCGATGTTTCCTTCTCTTACAGGGTTGCGGTGCATCGTCTTTCGGTACACCGGGCCTGTTCCGACCGCTCATCCTTTGTGGCCTCGCCGGTTTGACACCGACTCGTCTTCCTCGCAGGAACCGCGACCGCAACGTCGATCCTGCGAGTGCTATCACACGAACACAGAAGCTGCGACCGCCCTTAGTCAATCATGTTCAGGGCGATAGGCATAGCGAACTGATGAACAATTCGATTCGACGGTCACGTCAAATGAGTGAACGGGAGGCGGCGAAATGGCCACTTTCGGCCGCGAGTTGCTGACTGCCGCTCTGGCCGGTACCGACCCCGCCGAACAGCCGCTGCGGCACGTGGCTGAGCTGCCCGCGCATCGCGGCGCCACGGTTGCCTGGCCGGACTGGGCCGACGACGACGTCGTCGCGGCATTCGTCGAGCGGGGGGTGAGCAACCCGTGGGCTCATCAGATCCGGGCGGCCTCGCTGGCGCATCAGGGCCGGCACGTCGTCGTCAGCACGGGGACGGCGTCCGGCAAGTCGTTGGCGTACCAATTGCCGATCCTGTGCGCGTTGGCGGGTGACCGACGCGCTCGGGCGCTGTATTTGGCCCCCACCAAGGCGCTCGGGCACGACCAGTTGCGCAGCGCGGCGTCGCTGACCGACGCGGTCGCCCGCTGCAATGACGTCGCGCCCGCGTCCTACGACGGCGACAGCCCCGCCGAGGTCAGAAGATTCGCGCGCGAACAGTCACGATGGGTGTTTTCGAACCCGGACATGATCCACTTGTCGATGCTGCGCAACCACACCCGCTGGGCGGTGTTCTTGCGGAATCTGCGATTCATCGTTGTCGACGAATGCCATTACTACCGAGGTATTTTCGGCTCTAACGTGGCGATGGTGCTACGGCGGCTGCTGCGTCTTTGCGGCCGTTACACCGCGACGCCGACGGTGGTGTTCGCCAGTGCGACGACCGCGTCTCCCGGAGTCACCGCGACGGAGCTGCTCGGGCAAGCCGTCGAAGAGGTCACCGACGACCAATCGCCGCACGGGGCGCGGACCGTCGCGCTGTGGGAGCCCGCGCTCCGCAGCGACGTCACCGGTGAGCACGGAGCGCCGGTGCGCCGCGCTGCCGGTGCTGAGGCCGCGCGGGTGATGGCCGATCTGGTGGCCGAAGGCGCGCGGACCCTGACGTTCGTGCGGTCGCGCCGCGGCGCGGAGCTCACCGCACTCAGTGCACGCGGACGACTCGCCGACATCGCTCCACCGCTGGCCGACCGGGTGGCGTCGTACCGGGCGGGATATCTCGCCGAAGACCGTCGTGCGCTCGAGCGGGCGCTGGCCGACGGCGAATTGGTGGGGCTGGCCACCACCAACGCGCTGGAACTCGGTGTCGACATCGCGGGGCTCGACGCGGTGGTGCTGGCCGGGTTCCCAGGCAGTGTGACGTCGTTTTGGCAGCAGGCCGGACGCTCGGGCCGGCGGGGCCAGAGCGCGCTGGTGATGCTGATCGCCCGCGACGATCCCCTGGACACCTACCTGGTGCACCACCCAGAGGCGTTGCTGGACAAGCCGATTGAGATGACCGTGATCGACCCGACCAACCCGTACGTTCTCGGCCCTCAATTGCTCTGCGCGGCAACGGAGTTACCGCTGACCGACAGCGAAGTACGGACATGGGGGGCATCGGAGGTAGCGGCGGCTCTGGTCGACGACGGGCTACTGCGCCGCCGGGGAAGCGGCTACTTCGCGGCGCCCGGTGTCGATCCCCATCCAGCGGTGAACATCCGTGGCGGCAGCGGCGAGCAGATCGCAATCCTCGAGGCCGACACCGGCCGGCTGCTCGGCGGCGTCGACGCCGGGCGTGCGCCGTTGTCGGTGCACCCGGGTGCGGTATATCTGCATCAGGGCGAGACCTATGTCGTCGACACGCTGTCGTTCGACGAAGGTGTGGCGTTCGTACATGCTGAGGACCCCGGATACAGCACGTACGCAAGGGAAGTCACCGATATCGCGGTAACCGGTCCGGGTGAGCAATCGCCGTACGGTGAGATGACGCTGGGGTTGGTTCCGGTGGCGGTGACCAACCAGGTAATCGGCTACCTGCGCCGCACACCGGGCGGTGAAGTGATCGATTTCATCGAGCTCGCCATGCCCGCACGCACGCTGGACACGGTTGCTGTGATGTATACACTCACCCCGGAATCACTGCAGCACAACGGTATTGATCTAGCGCGGGTTCCGGGCGCGCTGCATGCCGCCGAGCATGCTGCGATTGGGCTGCTGCCGCTGATCGCCAGTTGCGACCGGGGCGATATCGGCGGCTTGTCGACAGCGATCGGCCCCGGCACGGGTTTACCGACCGTGTTCGTCTACGACGGTTATCCCGGCGGTGCCGGCTTCGCTGAACGCGGCTTCCGTCAGGCCGTGAGGTGGCTGTCGGCGACAGCAGATGCCATCGAGGCATGCGAATGCCCGCGGGGCTGCCCGTCGTGCGTGCAGTCACCGAAATGCGGTAACGGCAACGACCCGTTGGACAAGTCCGGTGCGGTGCAGGTGCTGCGGCTGGTGGTTGCGGAGCTGTCGCGCGGCCCCCGATCTGGCTAGCGCCGATATTGCATGCACGGCTGTGCGACAACATTTTTCACAGCCCTGCGTGCAGTTTCGACGCGAGCCGCAGTCATGCGGGCCCGGCTCGAGCGATGGCACGGGCCGGACCCAAGCCCCAAAGCGCAAGCGCCACTTGCGCATCGACCGTGACCACCACGTCGAGTTCATGCACGTCGCACGCGGCTAGCGCGGTGCGCATCGCACGTGCAACTGCCGACGCCTGTTCGCACGCGACACGCGAGCCCGCCGGTATCTCGGTCGCGGCCGACAGCGCGGCCATGTCCGCTGCGGCCTGCGCGCGGTGGCGGGCAACCACCGCCGAGCCGATATGCACGGCGCCGACGGTGATGGCGAGAAGCACGGCCATCATCGACGCGGCGACAATGCTGGCCGAGCCGTCATCTCGCGGTCGGCTCGACAACCGACACCGCCTCGGCCGCGATGGTGACGCCGGGCAGCAGCGCCGACTCAGCGCTGACCCGCGCCACGGTGAAGTCGCCGTCGCGGCGCAATTGCAGCACCGCATCGGGCGGTGCGATGCGCCGCGCCGCGGCCTCGGCCTGTGTGTCGGCGCCACGGGCCACCAGCCGCGCTGCTTCGCGCGCCGCGTCGATACAGCGCACCTGCATGGACACGGCGGTAACTCCCGCGACGCACAACACCAGAACGGCGACCAGCGCCGCGATGGCAAGCGCCGCCTCGACGGTGACGGCACCGCGGTCGCTCAGACCTTCGTGTTGAGCGCCCTGCTGATGATGTTGGTCAAGGCGCCGACGATCGAGTCGCCGGTCACCACCGTGTAGAGGATCGCGCCGAACGCGGCAGCGGCGATGGTTCCGATCGCGTACTCGACCGTCGACATCCCGTCGTCGTCCCCCAGCAACAGCATCAGCCGTGTCTTCACGTCCCGCATCGTTTTCTCCTTCCATCGCGGTCCTGTCACAGCAGCCCAGATCCGAGCACTTGGCCCGCCAGTCCGGCGATCACCGGCACGATGCCCAGGCACACGAACGCCGGCAAGTAGCACAGGCCCAGCGGACCGGCGATCAACACCGACGCGCGCTCGGCGGCGGCGCGAGCGGTCTCAGTGGCCTCGTGACGAAGCGACACGGCGAGCTTGGCGACCCCTTCGGCGAGCGCGGCACCCGACGCCGCAGACCGCCGTGCCAACCGCAGCAGGGACTCGCAATGCGGGTCGACGGTGCCCCGCGCCGACCACGCCGCCGCCGGTTCCGCGCCGAGCGCGAGCATGTCCGCGGCGTGTCGCAGCACGCCTTGCAGCGCCGGTGGCGCCGCGCGGGCGGTAGCGGCGGCCGCCGCGGGCACGGCCATCCCGGCCGTCAGGCACACCGCGAACACGTCGAGGCTGGAGGCGACGGCGATGGGGTCCGTCTTCACGCGCTGTTGCCGTGGCGGTGCCGCGGCACGCGGTTCTAGGCCGGCACGCCGGCGCACCGTCACCGGCCCGGGCGCCAGCAACAGCGCAGCCGCCAACAGCATTGCCGGGGCCGTCATGGCAGCGCCTGGCCGATGATTCGGTCGGACCACAGCAGTCCGCAGCACGCCAGCACAACGCCGACCACCGTCAGCCAGCCCCCCACGCCGGCTGAGACGAGGAATCGCAGCGGCCGCGCGCCGATCAGCTCACCGAGCGCCACACCGACCAGGGGAAGGCCCGCGAGAAGGGCGGCCGTAGCGCGCGCACCGGCCATCCCGGCGTTCACCCGCGCGGTGAATCGGGCCCGCTCGACGAGGTCGGATTGCGCCGCCCGCATCAGCGTCGCCATCGCAAGCCCATGGGTCTGGCCCAGCTCCCAGCAGACGGCAAGCCGTTCCCAGTGCGCGGGACGTGCCGACGTGGCCGCGACACTGCGCAGGCCCGCTGGCACGTCGGCCCCCAGCAGCGCGCGCGAAGCCACTGCGCGAAACGACGCACCGACCGTGCCGGCTGATTCCGCCGCCGCGATATGCAGCGCCGCGACCGGGTGCGCACCCGCACGCAGCTCGCCGACCAGAACGTCCAACGCCGTCTCCAATGCGTGGCACTCCCGCTCGACACGCCGCCCCGCCGCGCGTCTGCGGTGTCGCAGCAGCAGGGTGGCCCCGGCGATCACGGCGGCGAACACCACTGCGACCGGCAGCACGGCAGCGCATACGGCAACGGCCGCGACGGCACACGGGAGCGCACCGCCGAACCTGCGCGGCAAGACTTTGCGCGGCCGCGTAAGGCCGACGGCGATCAGCCGGTACCGCGAGGCCGACGGAAAGACCAGCAACGCCGCGGCCAGTGCGGCCGCCGCAGGCCAGATCACGCGACGCCTCGCATGCACAGCATGTCGTTCAAAACATCAGCGCCGCAATCTAATCCGCTGTCGGCGTGCCAGGCTGTCACTACGCGGACCGGTTCGTCGCAGCATCGCTGCAACACCGCGATCTCGTCGAGTCGGCGCCGGCCGTCGCGGCCCCGACGCACGTGCAGAACCACCTGCACCGCGGCCGCGAGTTGGCTGTGCAGCGCGGCGCGATCCAGTCCCCCGCTGGCCGCGAGGGCCTCCAGTCGAGCCGGCACCTCTCCCGGCCGGTTGGCGTGCACGGTACCGGCGCCCCCGTCGTGGCCGGTGTTCAGCGCGGCCAACAGATCGACGACCTCGCCGCCGCGGACCTCCCCGACGACGATCCGATCCGGCCGCATCCGCAATGCCTGCCTGACGAGCTCGCGCACGGTGACTTCGCCGACGCCCTCGACGTTGGCGCCACGCGCCACCAGCTTGACCACATGCGGGTGTCGCGGTGCCAGCTCGGCAGCGTCCTCGACGATGACGATGCGCTCGTCGACGGCGACTGCGCCCAGCGCGGCGGCCAACAGCGTGGTCTTGCCGGCGCCCGTGCCGCCGGTGACCAAGAACGCCAGCCGGGCCGCGATGATCCGGTCGACCAGAGCGGCAGCGTCGGGCGTGATGGTCCCGGCGCGGGCCAGCGCGGGCAGGCCCTGAGTCGCCGGGCGCAGCAAGCGCAGCGAGAGGCATGTTCCGCCAACCGCCAGCGGCGGCAGAATCGCGTGCAACCGCACCGCGAATTGCCCGTTGCCCACATTCGTCAAGTGGCCGTCGATCCACGGCTGCGCGTCGTCGAGCCGGCGTCCGGCTGCTAGCGCCAGCCGCTGCGCGAGCCGCCGGACCGCAACCTCGTCGGCGAAGCGGATACCGCTGCGGCGCAACCCGTTCCCGTCGTCGACCCATACCTCGTCGGGTCCAGTGACCAACACGTCGGTGGTGTCCTCGGCGCACAGCAGGGGCTCGAGGATCCCGGCGCCGGTGAGCTCGGTCTGCAGCACGCGCAGGTTGGTCAACACCTCGGTGTCGCCCAGCACACCACCGGACTCCGCCCGGATCGCGTCGGCGACGACGTTCGGGCGCAGCGGCGCGGCTTGTTCGGCCAGCCGTTCCCGCACGCGGTCAATCAACGACGAGTTCTTGGCCGGGTTCACGCCGCCTCCGTCGCCGGATGACGGTCCAAGACCGAGAGCACCTGCCGGGCCGCGGCAACCAGCGATGAGCGCCGCCGCAACCTCAGGCCCTCGCGCTCCAGCCGCTCGGCGAGGCGGGGCTCGGGCCGCATCGCTGCGAGCAACGGCAGCCCCGAAGCCCGGGCCACCTCCGCGGGTCGCAGCCCACCGGGTGCCGGCCCTCTCACCACCACGCCCACGTTCGGGTTGATGCCGAGCAGCGCCGGTGCCATCGCCGTGACCGATGCACACGACCGCACGTCGCACGCCGCGACGGCCACGACGAGGTCGGCCGCGTCAAGCGCCGCCTCGGCGGCGTCGGTGAGCCGTCGCGGCACGTCGCACACGACTGTGGCACCGCCACGACGGCCTGCGTCGACGACCGCGAGCAACGGACCGCCCGCGACATCGTCACCGCGGCGAGTGCCGGACAGGACGCCGACACCGTCGCGCGACGGCAGGGCGTCTCGGACCGCGGCCAGACTGAGCCGACCGCCCTCCACTGCCACGTCCGACCACCGCAGACCCGGCTGCCGCTCGATGCCGAGCAGCAGATCCGCGCCGCCGCCCCAGGGGTCGACATCTACCAGCAGGGCGTCAGCGGCTGTCATCGCCAGCGCCGCGGAGAACACCGATCCGCCCGCCCCTCCGCGCCCACCTATCACCGCGACGACGCTTCCTGCAGCACCGGCGCGGGTTTCCACGGCGTCAGACAACAGTTCGACGAGTTCACTTTCGCGGTCAGGAAGTCGCAGAACACATTGCGCGCCAAGCGATATTGCGGCTTCCCACGTTGCGTCGGAGGGATCGTCGGAGACCAGCAGGATCACCTGCGCGCGCCGCGGCAACGCGCCGCCGGTGCAGCGCCCGACCGCCGCAGCGTCGATCACTACGGATGCCGCCGCCGTCCATTCACGACGGCTCGGGCAGCCGCGCTGATGCACAAGACGCACCCCGACCGCCGCGGCGACACGGTCGACGTGGTCTCGAAGCGCCGGATCGTCGAGGACGCCGAGGACGCCGCTCGCTGAATTCATACGCCGAGGGTGCGGTGAGCGGGTCCGAGTCCGCCAGTGTCACAACACGATCTGTGGATGCAACGGACGGTGTGGAATACGGCCCTACCGCGATCTGAGAACGGGGTTCCGCAACATATCTGCGGGCGCGATGACCGCCACTGCGAGAAGAGATTTCGTGAGCAAAAGGGACGACCCCCGCCAGGGGGGGAGGAGGCGAGGGTCGTCGTGTATCAGCCCCGGGGGGTCGGGCTGATGCACACCCGGCACAAGCCGAGTAATGATTACTATACACATCGGGCGGAACAATGGTGCAAGACCGCTCGCCTTCGATAACACTGGGCCAGCAAGGAATTGCAGTCTCCGACAGGTGACTTGATCTGCCATTTCGTTGCTGGAAATTTCGCGGCCGGCTCACCGACCTATGCTGAATCCCGTGACCGTGTCGGACCAGGCCGCCGAAGCACTGACGACCACCCAACTCAGCCCGCCCGCCGACCCGGCCTCCGATGGCCGGACAAAGACCGCAGCGTTTTTCGACCTCGACAAGACCGTCATCGCGAAGTCCAGCACGCTCGCGTTCAGCAAACCTTTCTTCGATCAAGGTTTGATCAATCGGCGCGCAGTTCTGAAATCGAGTTACGCCCAATTCCTTTTTCTGATGTCGGGTGCCGACCACGACCAGATGGATCGGATGCGGTCGTTTCTGACCAACATGTGCACCGGCTGGGACGTCGAGCAGGTCAAGTCGGTCGTCGGGGAGACGTTGCACGACATCGTCGATCCACTCGTCTTCGCCGAGGCTGCCGATCTGATCGCCGACCACCGATTATGCGGACGCGACGTCGTCGTGGTGTCGGCGTCGGGTGAGGAAATCGTCGCCCCCATCGCTCGCGCCCTCGGCGCCACTCATGCGATGGCGACCCGGATGGTCGTCGAAGACGGCAAATACACCGGAGAGGTCGCGTTCTACTGCTACGGCGACGCCAAGGCGCAGGCGATCAAAGAGCTGGCCGCGCAAGAGGGCTATGCGCTCGAGCACTGCTACGCCTATTCCGATTCCATCACCGACCTACCGATGCTGCAGAGCGTCGGTCACCCGACCGCGGTGAATCCTGACCGCGCTCTGCGCAAGGAGGCGACCGCCCGGGCCTGGCCAATGCTGACGTTCTCCAAACCGGTGTCACTGCGTGACCGCATCCCGGCGCCGTCCACTGCGGCGGTGGCGACGACGGCCGCGGTCGGCGTCAGCGCATTGGCCGCCGGGGCGTTGACATATTCGCTGTTGCGCCGCTTCGTCTTGTGACGGTTCCGTGCTGTGTTGACCCCGGTGGCTTCGCTCGTGCCCGCCGAACAACGCCAACCTCTTGATGTGTCCGTAGTCACGGAGTACAAAGGGAGTCACGGAAGCCCGGTGAGGCCAAGGGCGAATCGGAAGAGAAGGTTCGACCTCCCGAGCCGGACATCCCAGCGCGGATCCCGGCACCCACGCGGAGCACGCCGCATAAAGGCAGAAGTGTTGCGGGCCTGCGTAATTGGGAAAAGCGGACAACACGCCAGCCCTTTGGGTGGGGCAGCAGTTGCAGCGCATCGCAAGGACGCCGAGGCTACCCACGCAACCCCCAGTTGCACGCTTGGTAACCGGCCTCCGCGCTAGCGGGCGGCGAGCCGAAGAGATTCGGATCGCCGCCCGCTTCGCGTCTACCCGGAGGCCGCCGCCTTCGCGATCTCGAGGGCTTCGCCGGCTCCGCGCTCCAATCCGCGACACACCAGCAGTAGCCACTGCCGCAGCCCCTCGGGGGTGCCGGCCGCGAACTGCTGCGCCGCAGCGCGGTAGTCGCCCGCATGCCGCATCCAATAGACCTCGGGCACGCCGAGCCCATGCGGGTCCAGACCGCTCGCCGAAGTGATCAACCGCGACACCGCCCGCGCCACCACGCCGTCAGCGCTGCCGAACGGCGCCAGCGTCAGGATCTCGCCGTGCGCCACCGCGGCCAGCACCGGCGCGGGTACTGCGCTGCCGCCGGTCACCAGCCGGGCCAACAGGTCGAGCCGGTCAGCCACGTGTTCGTCGTCGCGGGGACGTCCGAGCACATCGTGGTCGGCGAGATCCGCGGCCGCCAGCGTGTGCAGCCGCGCCAGTGCCTGCAGCGGTGCCCGCTGCCAGATGCTCACGAGCGCGGTCTGCCCGCCCCGCAGCGCCTCCGCGACGCGCAGCGCGCCGGCCAGTATCGGTCCGCTCTGAAGTCCCTCGGCGGGAAACCTCGGCCCGCCGCCGTCGAGCACCGACGACGCCTGGGCGGCGCGCACCGCTGCTTCCGCCGCGGTCGTCGGCCATCCGCGAAGGTTGGCGCGGTGCCGATGAGCCTTGCCCAACGCCTCCCGGACGCGCTCGCTCGCCGCGGCGACACCGGGCAACTCGGCGAGCGGGGCCAACGGATGGGTCACCTCGTCACGCTAGACCCGGGGATCGCGGCGAGCAGGTCGCGGGTGTAGTCGTCGCGCGGATGCTCGAACACGTCGTCGGCACTGGCGTGCTCTACCGCCCGACCCTCGCGCATCACGACGACGTCGTCGGCGATCTCGCGGACGACGGCGAGGTCGTGGCTGATGAACAGATAGGTCAAGCCGAGCTCGGTTTGCAGTTCACCCAGTAGCGCCAGAATTTGGGCCTGCACCACCACGTCTAACGCCGACACTGCCTCGTCGCACACCAGCATCTCCGGCCGCAGTGCCAGCGCGCGAGCGATCGCCACGCGCTGTCGCTGCCCGCCGGACAGCTCGCGCGGAAAGCGGCGCAGCACGGTCGACGGAAGGGCTACCTGATCCAGCAACTCACGAACGGTTCTGAGCCGCTGCGTGCGATCTCCGATCCCGTGGATGCGCAGTGGCTCCTCGATTGTGCGGTACACCGAATACATCGGATCCAAACTTCCGTAAGGGCTTTGGAAAACCGGCTGTATCCGGCGCCGGAACGCCTTGGCGTCGTTCGCATTCCACGTCTCGACGTCGCGACCGTCGAACGTCACCGAGCCTGCGGTCGGCGAAAGCAGGCCGAGCACCATCCGCGCGAGCGTCGTCTTGCCCGAGCCGGACTCGCCGACGATCGCCGTGGTCGTGCCCCGACGAACGCCAAATGAGACGGCGTCGACGGCGACGATGTCATTCCGTCGCCACGGCACCCCGACGCGGTAGACCTTAGTGAGGTTGTCGACGGTGAGCAAATCGGGCGCGGCTTCGATGTTGCGGGCCACATGCCGACGCGTCGACAGTGACGGTGCCGATGCCACCAGCCGTCGGGTGTAGTCGTGTTGGGGATCGCAGACAATCGATTGTGCCGGACCGGATTCCACCACCGCACCGCGGCACATCACGACCAGGTGCTCGGCGCGTTCGGCGGCCAGCGCGAGGTCGTGGGTGATCAACAGCACCGCGGTGCCCGACCGGCGGACAAGGGTGTCTAGATGGTCAAGGACCTGCTTTTGCACGGTGACGTCCAGCGCCGACGTCGGTTCGTCGGCAATCAGCAGGCGCGGGTCGCCGGCGAGCCCGATCGCGATCAGCGCGCGCTGGCACATGCCACCGGAAAGCTGGTGCGGGTAGCGTCCGGCGTGCATCGCGGAGTCGGTCATGCCGGCGTCGTCGAGCAGGCGGACCGCCTCGTCGCGTGCCTGTCGCCGATGTATACCGTTGGCGCGCAGGGCTTCCCGAATCTGAAAGCCGACCGTCCAGACGGGATTGAGATTGGTCATCGGGTCCTGGGGAACGTAGCCGATTTCGCGACCCCGAATCTCCTGGCGTCGTCGATGGCCGGCGTGCGTGATGTCCTCACCGTTGAAGCCGACGCGCCCGTGAGTGATGCGGCCGCCGGGCGGCAACAACCCGAGAACCGCAGCGGCCGTCGTCGACTTCCCAGAGCCCGATTCACCTACCACCGCAACGATCTGTCCGGGATACACGGTCAGCCGCATCCCATGC
>DATBFF010000196.1:0-25225 GCA_036558625.1 Mycobacterium sp.
ACGCCACACAGGCCACCGAGACGAAGAATTCCCAATCCCAAACGTAGACGCCACGCACGCCGCTGGATCCGCCGGAACTGAAAACCTGCTCACCGTAGGACGTGTACGAAAACCATTGCTGCTCAGCGAGTCTGCGTTCAGCTGCGTCTCGGGTGAGGCCGTCACGCGTCACGATGGCGTCCCACTGGTCCTGCGCGTCCTGCTTCGTCATCATCGGCAGCGACCCAAGGTCGGCGACCGTCGCAGCGGACGGATCGAGCATTCGCAAACGCCGAGCGTGAAAGGGCGAACGATCACGGGCGTGGGCCAGCAACGACCGCAACTGCTGGTCGCGGTGGCGTTCGATCCGGTGTCGCGGCCACGCCAGTCGTTCGATATGGCCTGCGATGCGGGCTTGCACGGTGCTGAGATGGGCCGCACGCGTGCGCTCGTAGGTTAGTCGGGCGTCATCTGCGTCCACGCCGTCATTGTCCGCTCGGGACGGCGCAGCCATCGGCCGGCAACACCCGCTGGCGGCCAACAGTTTTCAGCGCGTGCCTAATGGGCGCCGCAGGCGGGTTGCGATGTTTCGGTGGCGACACCCTCGTGCGCGTATTCGAGCATTTCACCGCGGAAAATACTGGTCTGGCCCTTGCCGTTGGTCTTGGCGGTGTACATGGCTCGGTCAGCATCGCGGACCAGGTCTTCGGCGGTGCGGTGATCGGCGGGTTCGATGCTCGTGATCCCGATGCTGACGTGGACCCTGACTTCTTCTCCGCCAATGGCCAGCGGTTCGGCGATCGTCAAGTGAAGCCGCTGAGCGAGTTGCTGCAGATGCTGCGTCCTGAGCGGATTGGCCAGCAACGCCACGAATTCGTCGCCGCCGAAGCGCCCCACCACGTCGTCGGCACGCAGCCCGTCGCGCAGCCGTTGCGCGGTCGAGTGCAGCACTTGATCGCCGGCGTGGTGCCCCAGCGAATCGTTGATGGACTTCAGGTTGTCGAGGTCGATGAACATGACGGCCGAAAGGGATAAATCCTGCGACGCCAGCGCGTGGGTGATGCGGTCGACGATCTCGCTGCGGTTGGGCAGGCTGGTGAGCGCGTCGTGGCGGGCTTGATAACTGAGCCGTTGGCTGGCGACATGCGCAGCGGTGACGTCGACAAACGACAGCAACACCGATGAATGGCTGGGATCGTCGGCATTGAGCGGACAGCAGGTGCTCGACAACCAGATCCGCTGCCCGTCGGGACGATCCAACCCGATGATCTCTTTGACCTCGCGCCCGGTTCGTAGCACCATCTCGACGGGGTGCTGGTTGTCGTGCAAAGGTCGCCCGGTGTCGTCGCAGAGGGCGAATCGCAGCGCATCGTCGTCGTAATATGCCGGGGCGTACAGGTACGTGATTCCGAGCATTCGTAATGCTGCGGGATTGGCCGACTCCACTCGCCCGTCGGGCGCAAACACCACCACACCTTCGTCGAGCCTGTCGACGACGGCGCGGAACTGTTGTTCGGCACTGTGCAGCGCGGTGTAGTCCGAGCACAGCAGCACGTAGCCGTTGTCCATCTCGGCTACCGAGACCCGCACGGTCAGCGGCGCTCCGTGGGCAGCGTGATGGACGGTGTGGATGACCCCGCCGCGACCGATGACCGCCAGGGGATCAATCTCGGCGCCGACGGCTTCGCTGACAGGCAGCGCGAGCGCCTTCGCCGCCGGCCGTCCGTAGATCGCCTCCGCGGCCGGGTTCCAGCTGGTGACGATGCCGCTGGCGGTAGTGCCGATGATCGCGTCGGACACGTGGCTGACCAGCGCTGCCTGGTAGCGCAGCGTGGCCTGTGCCGCCTTTTGCGCGGTGAGGTCGCGGAACACGACCTGATAAGCGGGCTGGCCCTCCCACAGTGTCAGCACGGAAATCGCCTCGACGTCGATTGCGCTTCCGTCGAGCCCGAGGATCACCGCCTCCGATGCCTCCGAGGCATCGCCTTCGTTGCGCAGCAACGCGATGCGAGCCAGCAGCGGTGGAATCGAATCCGGATGCACGAAGTCGGTGATCAAGTGCCCGACGATCTGCTCGGGAAAATGCGCGCCCATCCGCCGCACACCCGCGGAATTCACGTACACGACGCGACCGGCCTGATGCACGCAAATCGCATCGGGAGCGTGATCGATCAAAATCCGATAGCGCTGCTCGACCGCCTCGACGATGGCCGCCTCGCCGGGCTTTCGGGGCGCGGTCTCGTCCCGGTCGCGGTCGCCGGTGGCGATACTATTCAAGCTCAGCCCTTCTGTTTGCTCACGACGCGCTATCGCGAATCGCCGCCGCAATTCTTGCCACCGCGTGGCCCTGGCCGACAGCTGGCGTACAGCAAATCACCGACCCCCGCACGGGTTTTTAGCCTACTAGTCAACGGGCTTCCAGTGCGCGTTAATCGATATTAGAAAGTGTCGTTGAGGTGCTTTGACGAAGGAGTAAATAATGGACGTGGCGACCGGAATTGCCGGCATCGGCGCGACAACCGGATACGGCTGGGGTGCCGGCACATTGTGGGAGGGTCTGGTCAGCGGCAAGCCGGCTGCCACGTTGGTCGGCGGGTACGGCGCTAACGGTGACGAGGAGGTCTGGCTGGCGCGGGTACCCGACGGCGGCGATCCTCGCGACGGAGATACCCGTTCAGCACGGGCAATGCGCGCCGCAGCGCGTGAAGCGATCACCGATGCTTACGTTCGCGGCTGGACGCCTGGACCCCGCGTCGGTCTGCTGCATGCGCTCGTTGTTCCCGAGGTGGAGACGTGGCGAGACTTCTATCTGGTCGACGGCGGCCGCCGACGAGTGCGCGATTACCTCGCGCTCATGCCCTCCACCGCAGTGTCGATGCTGATGCAGGAATTTGGCTTCCACGGGCCCGCGATGAACATCTCGGCGATGTGCGCGTCCGGCAACGCCGGTTTGATCACCGCTAAATTATGGCTCGATAGCAACATCGCAGACGATGTCGTCTTCGTTGCTACCGACCTGTCTCTGACCCCAGAAAACGTCGAGCAGTTCGTGAAGCTAGGCGTTGCTGTCGTGGACAGTGAACCGCTTGACGCGTGCCGCCCCTTCCAGGAGGGCAGCCGGGGATTCCCCGGGGGCGAAGCCGCGGTGGCTTTTGTGCTCAGCAAGCGGGCGCCCGACGCTTATGCGCGCGTGCTGGGCGGCGCGATGAGCCACGACGCCTACCACGTCACCTCCGTGGACCCGGCCCGCACCCAGGTCGACAGGTGCGTCACGGAGGCCCTGCACAACGCCGGTGTGCGTCCCGACGACATCGGATATCTCAATGCGCACGGCCCCGGCACCCAGCAGTGCGATGCCGTCGAGGGCGCGCTGGTCGACGAGTTGCTCGGCGGGCGGCCGCAGATCTATTCGGTCAAACCCCTGACCGGGCACTGTCAAGGCGCGGCTGCTGCCGTAGAGGTCGCGGCTGCTGTGCTCGGCTACGCCCACGGCAGGGTGCCGGCTCCTCCGACGGTGGCTCCCGGACACCGCCGGCTTCTCGACGGTCCCACCACCATGACCGACACGCTCACTTTGAAGACGTCGCTGGGTATGGGCGGACACAACGCCGCCGTGGTGCTCGCGCCGCCGCGCTGAATCACAATGAATCTGCACTCACGAGTCAGCAGCTGCCAGTAGGCTTTTCGAGTGGTCCACCGCGCCGTCAACCCATTGCCGCGGATCACCACAGCAGCGCGCAACGGTGCCGTCGTATCTGGCGCTCCTGCCGGTACCTTCGTCGGCTCCGGTGATCTGCGCCCGCCGGTCTATCCCGAGAAATTGGATGCCGGCCTGCTGAAGATTGCCGGCGTGTGCATTCTGGGCGCGCTGATGACGGTGCTGGACACCACGGTGGTCAACGTCGCTCAACGCACGTTCATCAGCCAGTTCCACTCCACCGCCGCCGTGGTGGCCTGGACCATGACCGCCTATACCTTGGCCTTGGCAGCGGTGATACCGCTGACCGGCTGGGCGGCAGACCGTTTCGGCACCAAGCGGCTCTTCATCCTGTCGCTGGCCTTGTTTTCGATCGGCTCGCTGTTGTGTGCGGTCGCCTCGAGCATCGGCCTGCTGATCACGTATCGGGCGCTGCAGGGATTGGGCGGCGGAATGTTGATGCCGCTGGTGTACACCATCCTGGCGCGCGAAGCCGGCCCGGCCCGGCTGGGGCGGCTCACTTCGCTGCTCGGCGTGCCGCTGCTGATCGGCCCGGTGTGTGGGCCGATCCTGGGCGGCTGGCTGATCGACGCTTTCAGCTGGCCCTGGATCTTCTTGGTCAACGTGCCCGTCGGCGTGATCGCGATCGTGCTGGCGCTGCTGGTGTTTCCCAAAGACAAGCCTGCGCCGTCAGAATCGATCGACGTGCTCGGGATGCTGCTGCTGTGCCCCGGCTTGGCCGTCTTCCTCTACGGGGTGTCGATGCTGCCCGAGCGCGGCACTGTGACCGATCCGCACGTGTGGATACCCGCGATCGCGGGATTGGGTTTGGTGTGCGGCTTCGTGGTGCACGCGCTGGCCCGCAAACTGCATCCGCTCATCGACCTGCGGCTGTTCCGCAACAGGGTGGTCACCCTCACCAATGCGGCGATGCTGTTCTTCTCTGCGGCGTTCTACGGCGGCATCCTGTTGCTACCCAGCTATTTTCAGCAACTGTTTCACCAAACGCCGCTGCAGGCCGGCCTTCATGTGATCCCGCAGGGATTGGGTGCAATGCTCACCATGCCGGCTGCCGGGCGGATCATGGACCGCCACGGCGTCGGCAAGGTGGTGCTGGCCGGCATCGCGTTGATGACGGCCGGCATGGGCCTGTTCGCCGACGCGGTATGGCGCCAGGATTCCTATGCACCGCTGCAGGTGACCGGTCTGGTCGTTTTCGGAATGGGTATGGGCGCCACCATGATTCCGTTGACGGCAGCCGCGGTGCAGACACTGCTGCCGCGGCAGGTCGCAAGAGGCTCCACCCTGATCAACGTCAACCAACGGGTGTTCGGCTCGGTAGGCACGGCGGTCATGGCGGTCATCCTGACCAGTCAGTTCAACCACAGCGATTCCATCACCGCCGCCAACCAGCTTGCCGCCGCTCAGGACCAGGCCAGCAGGCATCAGGTGCCGCTCGACCCGGCCGCGGTCCCCCCGGGCACGCTGCAACCTGGCTTCACCCAGCAGCTGATGACCGACTTGTCACATGCTTACGCGGTGGTGTTCGTCGTGGTCGCGGTGCTCGCGGCGCTCGCCGCGCTGCCAGCAGTGCTGCTGCCGCGAAAACCGGTTCGCCCGCCCGCTGATCCCTTCGCGGCACCCGCGCCCGCATAGAGGCCCGTCGATCACCAGTCGCCGCTTGCCGGCCCGGCCGGGTGGCTACAGTGCGATGCATGCGCTTTGGACTATTCATCCCGCAAGGCTGGCGGCTGGATCTCGTCGACATTCCACCGGAACGACAGTGGGATGTCATGCGCGAGCTTGCCCAGTACGACGCCGCGTATGACCGAACCGGTGTCGAGCTATTCGAACGCGAGGTCATTCCGGCACTGTCTGACGGCTGAGGTCTAAATCGCGGGCCCCAGCAGATCGTCGGCATCGCGGATCACGTAGCCGTAGCCCTGCTCGGCGAGAAAGCGCTGCCGATGCGCGGCGTATTCGGCGTCGAGAGTGTCGCGCGCGACGACGGAATAAAAGAACGCGCCGCCGCCGGCGGCCTTCGGCCGCAGTAGTCTGCCGAGCCGCTGCGCCTCCTCCTGGCGGGACCCAAAGGTACCCGAAACCTGCACCGCCACAGATGCTTCCGGCAGATCAATCGAGAAGTTTGCCACCTTGGACACGACCAGCGTGGATACTTCGCCGCTGCGGAATGCGTCGAACAACGCCTCGCGTTCGGTGGTCTTGGTCGAGCCCTGGATGACGGGCGCGTCGAGTTCCTCGCCCAACTCGTCCAGCTGGTCGAGGTAGGCACCGATCACCAGCCGCTGGCCTTCTGGGTGCCTGTCGAGAATCGACCTCACTACCGCGATCTTCGAGTGCGCGGTGGAACAGAGTCGGTACCGTTCTTCGGGTTCGGCGGTGGCGTAGAGCATCCGCTCGTTGTCGGTCAGCGTCACCCGCACCTCGATGCATTCCGCCGGGGCGATCCAGCCTTGCGCTTCAATGTCTTTCCACGGGGCGTCGTAGCGCTTCGGGCCAATCAGGGAGAACACGTCGCCCTCGCGGCCGTCCTCGCGGATCAGCGTCGCGGTCAGGCCCAGCCGGCGACGCGACTGAAGATCGGCGGTCATCCTGAACACCGGTGCGGGCAACAGGTGCACTTCGTCGTAGATGATCAAGCCCCAGTCGCGGCTGTCGAACAGCTCCAGGTGCCGATAGGTGCCTTTGGAGCGGCGCGTCATCACCTGATAGGTGGCGATGGTGACCGGACGAACCTCCTTGCGCTCTCCGGAGTACTCACCGATCTCGTTCTCCGTCAACGAAGTTCGCGCAAGCAGCTCACGCTTCCACTGTCGGCCGGCCACCGTGTTGGTGACGAGGATCAACGTCGTCGCGC
This sequence comes from Mycobacterium sp., assembly GCA_036558625.1. Taxonomy (GTDB): domain Bacteria; phylum Actinomycetota; class Actinomycetes; order Mycobacteriales; family Mycobacteriaceae; genus Mycobacterium. The sequence continues at coordinate 6,555 of DATBFF010000196.1, forward strand.
CTGCCATAGCCATCGCCGCGGCGCCCACCAGTGTCTTGCCGGCGCCACACGGCAGCACCACCACACCGGAGCCGCCGGCCCAAAACGACTCGGCGGCCATCTGCTGGTAGTCGCGCAGATGCCAACCCTTTTCGCGGAGGCTGATCGGATGAGCCTCGCCGTCGACATATCCGGCGAGATCCTCGGCGGGCCAGCCGATCTTCAGCAGGATCTGCTTGATGTGGCCACGTTCGCTGGGATGGACCAGAACGGTGTCGTCATCGATGCGCTCGCCGAGCATGGGCGCGATCTTCTTGTGCCGCAACACTTCTTCGAGGACGGCGCGGTCCAAGCTGACAAGTGTGAGTCCGTGCGCCGGATGCTTGACCAGCTGTAGCCGGCCGTAGCGGGCCATGGTGTCGACGATGTCGACGAGAAGCGCCTGCGGCACGGCGTAGCGCGAGTATGTGACCAGCGCGTCCACCACCTGCTCGGCGTCGTGGCCGGCGGCACGGGCGTTCCACAGCGCCAGCGGTGTGATCCGGTAGGTATGCACGTGCTCCGGCGCTCGCTCGAGCTCGGCGAACGGCGCGATCGCGGCACGCGCGTCGTTGGCAAGCTCGTGGTCGACTTCGAGCAGCACGGTCTTGTCGGACTGCACGATCAGAGGTCCGTCGGTCATCAGGCCTATTATCCCGGCCCTAGTCGGGGTCCACCGACACCACCGACGTCACGCGGTGCACGGCGAAGTCGCGCACCCGTCCCGACGCGGGGTCGAAGGCCACCAGCTGCCCGCCGCGCACGCTGATGGGCGACACGACGCGCTGGGTGGCCACCCCGGCAGGATCGACGTATCCCATCACCACCGCGCTTTGTTCGCGCACGGCCTGCTGCAGCAGCAATACCGCGGTGCCGGCGTCGACCCGGGCCGCAGGCGGCGTCGCGGCGACCTTGCGCAGCATGGCGACGATCGCTTCCAGGGTCTGCGTCGCTGGTGGTGCGACACCGCGGTACGAGCGGCGGTGCGGCGCATCGGTCACCCGGGCACTGCGGGCGCGGAGGTCGACGATCGCCCCTGTCGCGTCCTCGGCGGCCGGTGCGAATCCCGCGTCGCGAAGAGCAGTCAGCAGGTCCGCGATCGGTGCCTGCGCCACCGCGACCGTCGGCGCCACGAGCCGTAGCTGCACGTCGTCCGCCAGTGGAGCCGCTGCCACCTGCGCCATCAGCGCGGTGTCGTCGCAACGCACGAACGAGGCTGCGATACCCACCCGCAGTTGGCCGTGACGCCGCGAGACATCGTCGATCAGATACGTAAGCCCTTGCGGCACTGGTGTTTTGGAATACGTGGTGAAGAACTCGTGCAGTCCGCGGGCGGTGCGGCCGATGTCGAGCGCACGGCGGATCGATGCCTCGCTGATGCGGTACACCATTGCTGCACCGGCGGATTCGACGGTAGCAACCTCGGCCAGCTGGTCGGAAAGTCCTCGAGTCAGTGGGCCTGGCACCACGACGGTCAGATCCGCCTGCATTAGGAAGTAGTCGACCGGTGCGGGCAGAATTCGCGTCATCGCCGCCACCGCGGCGTCAACAGTAGCGCCCGAAATCAACGCTCGCCCAGGCGAACTCACTGCATTGCGTCCGATCAGTCCCAAGGCGGCGGCCTCGTCGACCAGGTCGCTGACCGGTGCGGGCTGTAGCCGCAGCGACCACCGGGGCCGCCGCCACATCAGCATCCGCGACAGCTCGATGTCATCCACTCCGGCGCCGACAGGCAGCTCGGCCAACGCCTCCAGAAGTAGTCGGCGATCCAGCGGGGCTGCCGTTGAGAACAGTCCGTCCGAGAGCGCGGCGATCGGCTTGTTGTCCGGTCCTCGCCGCCCCGCGAGTCCCGGCCGCGAAACCAGGTCCAGCCAAGTGGTCGCCAGCAAGTGCCAGCGTTCGGCCGCCGACGACTCGCCGAACCGGTCGGATTGCACGGTCGGTGCCCAGTGCGGTCCATCGGCGTCGCGTGGTTCGGGGTGTGGCGTGCCGGCCGAGATCAGTCCCGCGGCGGCGGCGATCTCCAGGATGAGACCCAGGCGTTGTTCGGCGATCCCGGTCACCTTGCTCAGTCGCTTGGCTTCGCGTACACCGAGCCCACCGTTGCGCAGCTCGGGAACGGGTGCGGCACCGAGCAGTTCGAGCACAACCTCGGTTTCGCGGAGCAGGTCGAGGACGGATCCGGCGGCCGCGGCATCGACATCTGCGGCAGTGGTCGATGTGATCGCCGGCGTCGGCGGGACCAGGCTCACCGGGCCTGGTTCCTCACCGCGCAGCACCTGGCCGACCACCCTCGGCAGGATCACCGTTTCGTCGTCGACCTGTCGCAGCAGTCCCGCTGCGAGCAGACGCTGCACCGGACGGTCGGAGGGGGTGCCGGGAGCAGCCTCGCGGGTGCGGCCGACAGGCGAGCCACTGACGAGCCGGTCGAGGATCTGGCGCTGAGCGTCGTCGAGTGCGTCGATCTGCGCGTCGACGTCCGGACGCACGCCATCTTCGAGCGTGACCTGGCCGGGGTGCCACGGCAGGGCGGCGGGCGCCTCGGCGACCACGCGAAGCGCCGTGTCGCCCCACACCAGAGCGCGCTCCTGCAGACGGTTCAACGCAACGGTCAGCGCGTCTTCGGGTGCCCGGTCGCCGATCAGCGCCGTCAACTTCGCGGGCGAAACCGGCTCGGTGTCGCCGTGCAGGACCAGCAGCGCGTCGAGCACAGCGAGCGCCAGAAAGTCGAGGTCGTCGCTGGCGGCCTTCACCGACTGGCGCGCCTGCGCCCGAGCGGCCAGCGCGGCGATGCTTCCGGGCGGCGGTTGGGTGAGGTCGGGCCGCAGTTCGAGCAGTCGGACCAGGCGGTCGTCGGTCAGGTCTGTCAGCCACGCACCCAGCGGGACTCGCGGGGTGTTCTCCTTCATTACCGACCAGCGTAAAGCAGCCGGTCAGTGTCGCGGCGGGGCGTCGCGCCTGTCAGAATGACGACGTGGCAGACAACAAATCCCAGAAGAGCCGGTATGTCGACCCCGGTTGGCCGCAGTACGGCGGCGAAGACGATCACGCAATCAGCGAGCTCGCCGCCGACCGCACAGGCGCGTTGTCGCCATTCGGAGAGGTGACGTTCCCGCTCCCGGCTGACGATCTGCCGTACACGCACCCGGTCACGGAGGTCAACAAGTAAGCGCGCCTGACGCCGGCCGACTCTCGCACCTTGACGAGCGCGGGGCAGCCCACATGGTGGACGTCACCGAGAAGGCGGTCACCAAGCGCACGGCTGTCGCGGCCGGAGCACTGGTGACGACGCCGGAGGTGGTGGCATTGATCTCCGCCGGGGGACTGGCGAAAGGCGACGCGCTGGCGACTGCGCGGGTGGCCGGCATCCAGGCCGCCAAGCGGACGAGCGAACTGGTGCCGTTGTGTCATCAGCTTGCGCTGACTGGCGTCGACGTCGACTTCGAGATCGGGGATTCGGCGGTGCAGATCACCGCGACTGTTCGCAGCACCGACCGCACCGGCGTCGAAATGGAGGCACTGACCGCGGTGAGCGTGGCGGCCCTGACGCTCTACGACATGATCAAGGCCGTCGACAAGGCGGCACACATCGACAACGTGCGGGTGGTGCACAAGGCCGGTGGGCGCAGCGGCACCTGGGCACGCGAAGAGCAGACGTGACGCGCACCGCTCGCATCGTGATCGCGTCGACGCGTGCTGCCGCCGGAAAATACGAAGACCGTTGCGGCCCAATCATTTTCGATTGGCTCTCGCAGCGCGGATTCATGGCACCCGACCCGGTGGTCACTGCGGACGGTGATGGTGTCGGGACAGCGCTTCGGACGGCGATAGCCGAGTCCGTGGACGTCGTCATCACCTCCGGAGGGACTGGGATCTCGCCCACCGACGCCACGCCGGAGCAGACGGCGGCCGTGCTGGATCGCCAGATTCCCGGACTGGCCGACGCGATCAGACGCTCGGGGCTGCCGAAGGTGCCGACGGCCGTGCTGTCCCGGGGCGTCTGCGGGGTTGCCGGACGCACGCTGGTGATCAACCTGCCCGGCTCGCCGGGTGGGGTGCGCGACGGCCTCGGCGTGCTGGCCGATGTGCTCGACCACGCGCTGGATCAGCTGCGGGGAGGGGACCATTCATGACGTTGGTGCTTCGCGCCGAGGTGACCGACGAGCCCGTCGACGTCGCGGAGCTGGAAGCCTTGGTCGCGCATCAAGGTGCCGGCGCCGTGGTGAGCTTTGCAGGGGTGATCCGGGACCACGACGGCGGGCGCTCCGTGATCCGGCTGGAGTACTCCGCGCATCCGAGCGCGCAGGACACCCTCGCGCAGGTGCTTGCCGACATCGCCAAGGATGCGGTCGGGGTTCGCGCGCTGGCCGCGAGTCACCGGATCGGCACGCTGGCGATCGGCGACGCCGCGCTGGTGGCAGCGGTGGCTGCCGACCACCGCGCGGCAGCGTTCGAAACGTGCGCGAAACTGGTCGACGCCGTCAAGGCGCGGCTACCGGTGTGGAAGCACCAGTTCTTCGCCGACGGATCCGACGAGTGGGTCGGATCCGCCTGAGCTATGCGCTCGGCGACTCCGCCGGGATGATCCCCAGAATCGCATCGTTCAACGGGATGTTGTTGTTGCGAATCGCCGTCAACAGGTCGGTGAGGTACGGCGAGCTGTCCGGGGTAGGCATCGCGTCGGGACCCCCGAGGTGGGAAACTCCGGCGGACACTTGTAGTGCCGTCTGCGTGATGACGGCATGGTCGGCGGCGTCCGGCGCAGGTGCGTCCACGGGTGGCGCGTCTACGGGGGGTGCGTCCACGGGCGCCGGCGGGGCATCCGGTGCCGGTGCGTCCGGTGCCGGAGCATCGACTGGTGCCGGTGCGTCGGGTGCCGGAGCATCGGCCGGCGGCGGTGCGTCGGGCGCCGGTGCATCGACTGGTGCCGGAGCGTCGACTGGTGCCGGTGCGTCGACTGGTGCCGGTGCGTCGGGCGCCGGTGCATCGCCCGGCGGCGGTGCGTCGGGCGCCGGTGCATCGACTGGTGCCGGTGCGTCGGGTGCGGGAGCATCGGCCGGCGCCGGTGCGTCGGGTGCCGGTGCATCGGCGGGTGCCGGTGCGTCGGGTGCCGGTGCATCGGCGGGTGCCGGTGCGTCCGGCAGAGGAGCGTCGATGTCAGCCGGTGCGTCGGGTGCCGGTGCCTCGGGTGCCGGGGCTTCCGGCAGAGGTGCGTCCATGGCAGCCGGCGCGACCCCGTTGACGAGAGGTGCGTCTAGTGTCTTCACCTCCGTGGGGGCGGGCGCCACGTTGCGAGGTGCCGCGGCTCCCAGACCGGTGCCGCAGACCGGCCATGCGCCGCGGCCTTGTGTGGCCAGCACGCGCTCGGCGACCGCGATCTGCTCATCCCGCGAGGCCATGTTCGCGGCCGGGGCAAACTCGCTGCCGCCGTGCGATGACCAGGTGCCGGGCGAGAACTGCAGTCCGCCCTGATAACCGTTGCCCGTGTTGATCGCCCAGTTGCCGCCTGATTCGCAGCGTGCGACCGTATCCCATTCACTGTCCGTCGCGGCGGCTGCTTGAGCGCTCAACGCCAGACCGCTACCGCCGATGACGGCACCAGTGAAGGCGACTTTCGCGACGTTGATACCAGGTTGGGTGGGCTTGCGATGCCGTCCACTCATAGGCCTGATCTGTCCTCTCAGCATGCGCCCGCGAGGTCAGCTGTCGGGTTCGGGCTGGAGAGGTAGCCCGGCCGGAGTTATGTGCAACCCCGACTTCACCCCTAGGAGCCGTGCAGCTCCTGGTCCACTTCGGTGGACCTGGTGGGTCCCCCGCCTCCATCCACGTGTTCGTGGTTGTCCTTCCCTAACGGATGGAGTTCGGCGCGAAAGGAAAGGAAGGCCAACCACTTACGAGACGGCTGACTTGCGGACGACCGTAACAACTCGCGCCATTTCCGTCATCTTCTGGCGTTGGCGGCGTTTCGAGTTCGACCAGAATGGAAAACCCCAAGAAGGAGCGGCGTTCCTGCTGGTGGGTGTCGCCGACATCAGCCCGTGTCCGCGTCGTGACCGTTTCGTTATGTGACGTAAATCACGATCAACCCCCCGCGAACGGCGGCAACACGTCGACGGTCTGGCCACTCTTCAGCGCCACGGCACCGTCGCGCACCGCCACCCCGTCGCGCAGATACGAACAGCGAGTCAGCACCTCGGCAAGGCGCGGATTCTCTTCCGCAAGCCGCGCCGTCAGATCGGCGACGCTGATACCCGCCTCGACGGCCACCGTCGCGGATTCGGTGCCGGCGGCAGCAGCAGCGGCACCGAAGTAGCGAACGGTCACCCGCACGGTGGTCGAGAGGTCCGTCATCAGCTAGCCACCGATTGCGCTCATGGGTCGGTCCGGCTGGACGAACCTCGGGTCGTTGATGCCGTGCCCGGCGGCCTTGGTCCACATCGCCGAGCGCCACGCTGCCTCGATCGCGGCGTCGTCTGCACCTTCCCGTAACAGCCCACGCAGGTCGGTTTCCGAGGTGGCGAACAGGCAATTGCGCACCTGCCCGTCGGCGGTGAGCCGGGTGCGGTCGCAGGCAGCGCAGAACGCCTGTGACACCGACGCGATCATGCCGACAGTTGCCGGGCCGCCGTTCACTTGCCACAACTCGGCCGGCGCGGAGCCACGAGGTGCCGGGTCGGGCTGCAAATCAAAATGCCGCCGCAGCGCGGCGAGCACGTCGGGGGCCGTCAGCGTCTCGGACCGGCGCCAACTGTGGCCCGCGTCCAACGGCATCTGCTCGATGATCCGCAGCTGGAATCCGTGCTCGAGGCAGAACCTGAGCAACTCGACGACGTCGTCGAGTCCGGTTACCGAGTTGAGAACCGCGTTGACCTTCACCGGGTTCAGTCCCACGGCGTGCGCCGCCTTCAACCCGTCGAGCACCTCCGGCAGCCGGTGGCGACGGGTAACCGCCGCGAACCGCGCTGCGTCGACGGTGTCCAAGGAAACGTTGATCCGGTCCAGCCCCGCTGCTGCGAGGCGACGGGCGCGCCGGGCCAGTCCAACGCCGTTGGTGGTGAGCGCAATCTCCGGGCGTGGCCGAAGCGCCGCGGTGGTCGCGACGACGTCTTCGAGATTCTTGGCGAGCAACGGCTCGCCGCCGGTGAACCGCACGCTGGTGATGCCGAGCCGGGTGACGGCCACGCGCAGCAGCCGGTTCAGCTCGTCGGGCCGAAGCAGTCTTTCGGCCGGCAGCCAGTCGAGGCCGTCGGCGGGCATGCAATAGGTGCACCGCAGATTGCAGCGGTCGGTCAGCGAAACCCGCAGATCGGTGGCGACGCGTCCATAGGTGTCGACGAGCGGGCCGTCGGTGGGCACGTCCGACGGGGTGCGTCGTGACAGCACCGACGGCAAGCCGAGCGCGGTGACCGTCATACCCAGGACCTCGCCTCGTCGGCCGGCACGATCTCCTTGCCCAACGGCATCAGCGAAATCGGGATCATCTTGAGGTTGGCCAGGGCCAGCGGGATTCCGATGATCGTGATCGCCTGGGCGATCGCGGTGGTGATGTGACCGATCACAAGCCAGATGCCGCACAACACGATCCAGATGATGTTGCCGATCAACGTGCCGGTGCCTGCAGTCGGCTTGTCCACGATGGTGCGGCCAAACGGCCACAGCGCGAACACCGCGATCCGCAGCGCGGCGAATCCGAACGGGATCGTGATGATGAGGATGAAGCAGATGACCGCCGCCAGCAGATAACCCAACGCCAGCCACAGGCCACCGAAGATCAACCAGATGACGTTCAGTATCAGGCGCATTGTGTTCGCTCTTTGCGCAAGCGGCTCATGTAGCTCCTCCAGCGGTTCCTCCAGCGTAGCCGAGTAAATGCGGCTGCTCAGCTCGAGTCGAGCCGAGTAGGATCACGTCCGTCGCGTCCTGGGAATGGTGGGGCGCGTTCTTTGCGAGTGACGAGACAAGCAGGTGAGACCAGTGCCGACCGGCAAGGTGAAGTGGTACGACCCGGAGAAGGGCTTCGGCTTCCTTTCCCAAGAGGACGGCGAGGACGTCTACATCCGGTCGTCGGCGCTGCCTGACGGTGTCGAGGCGCTGAAGTCGGGCCAGCGGGTGGAATTCGGTGTGGCATCCGGCCGCCGCGGACCGCAGGCGCTGAGCCTCAAGCTGATCGATCCGCCGCCGTCGCCGTTGCGTCCCCGCCGCGAAAGCGGACCGGCCGAGCACAAGCACACACCCGACGAGTTGCACGGGATGGTCGAGGACATGATCACGCTGCTCGAGGGGGCAGTGCAGCCCGAGCTGCGCAAGGGCCGTTACCCCGACCGCAAGACCGCGCGGCGGGTGTCGGAGGTCGTCAAGGCCGTCGCCCGCGAACTCGACGCCTGACTTCTGTTCCGGCGAAATCAGGTGATCGGCCCGCGAACGTTCATTTGCGTGCATTAGGTCTGATCTCGGCGGGCATGCTGAAGGCATGGCGTACGTAGCGAGCGGCGGCGAGTTCGAGCGCGACACCGACTACATCACGACCCGTATTACTGCCGACGGGCGCGACGGCTATCCCGTCGAGCCCGGCCGCTACCGGCTGATCGTCGCTCGCGCCTGCCCGTGGGCCAACCGCGCGATCATCGTGCGGCGGCTGCTCGGGCTGGAACCCGTGCTCTCCATTGGCTTTTGCGGCCCCACCCACGACGAGCGCAGTTGGACGTTCGACCTGGATCCCAGTGGCGTCGACCCGGTGCTGAAGATCCCACGCCTGCAGGACGCCTACTTCGCCCGCTTCCCGGACTACCCGAAGGGCATCACCGTTCCGGCCATCGTCGACGTGCCGACCGGACAAGTCGTCACCAACGACTTCGCGCAGATCACCCTGGATCTGTCCACCGAGTGGCGGCAATACCACCGCGACGGCGCGCCCGAGCTCTACCCGCAGCCGCTGCGCACCGAAATCGACGACGTGGCCCAGCGCATCTACACCGAGATCAACAACGGGGTGTACCGCTGCGGCTTCGCGGGGTCGCAGGAGTCGTACGACAAGGCCTATGACAGGTTGTTCACCGCGCTTGACTGGGTATCCGAAAGGCTAAGTACCCAGCGTTATCTGGTGGGTGACACGATCACCGAGGCCGACGTCCGACTGTTCACGACGCTGGCTCGCTTTGACCCGGTCTATCACGGTCACTTCAAGTGCAGCCGCCAGAAGCTCGCCGAGATGCCGGTGCTGTGGGCCTACGCGCGGGACCTGTTTCAGACGCCGGGTTTCGGCGACACCGTCGACTTCGTCCAGATCAAGCAGCACTACTACATCGTTCACAAGGACATCAATCCGACGCGAATCGTCCCAGAGGGCCCTGATCTGACGAACTGGCTGACGTCGCAAGATCGAGAATCCTTGGGCGGCAAGCCGTTTGGTAGCGGCACGCCCCCCGAACCGCCGGTGCCGGACGAGCGCGTCATATCCAGTCATTCTCCGCTGGGCTAGGGCCACACCATCCGCACCGACCATTCGCCGTATTGGACGAGTCTGGCGGGCTGCCCGTCCGCGCTCGCGACAAGGACGAGCGGCCAGACCACCAGCTGAACGAGGCGGCCGCGGGCCGGGTCGGTGGTCGCGACGGTGACCGCGAGTTTCGTGTCAGAGATCAATTCCCGGGTGTCGTGTGCGGGGTCTTCGTAAAGTCGGATCAGAAACCATGGCGCGCGAGCGATCGAACTGGGCACCGATAGCTGTACCGGGTAGCGGTCGGTGACGTGGAGTTCACCCATGGCGCGCGGCGTTTCGCACTCGCTGAGGTCGGTGTTGCAGTATTTGTACGGGCCGACACGAGTCAGCTGACCATTCGTGTAGGCGCTGATCTGCGGCCGCTGTGGGGGCTGTGCGCGCACAACCAGCCAAATGCCCACGGCCACAACGGAGCACACCAACACGACGGTCGCCGCCAATGCGGTGGCGACTCGTCTCACGCGGGTGCCACCATAGGCCCGTCTGGCCGACTGCCCTCCTGCTCCGCAACCACCGGCCGGTTGCCGCCGAGGCCCGGAATCAACGAGTCGCCCCGATAGCTGACGACCGTCTGCGCCAAGCCCAGAATCAAGAACGACGAAATCGCGGTGAACCCCACCCGCAGATCGGTGTAGACCAGCACACCGGTCGCGCCGCCGACCACCCACGCGAGTTGCAACAGAGACTCCGACCGCCCGAACGCCGACGCCCGCGATTCCTCCGGAAGGTCGTCCTGCAGGCAGGCGTCCAGCGACGCCTTGCCCACTGCAGCGCTGCCGGAGGTGATCAGCGTGGCGATCGCCATCACCAACAGGTCACCGAAGAAACTCGCGGCCAACGCGGCTGCTGTGACGAAAATCGTGCAGCGCACCACCAGCAGCGACGGCCGGCCCAGCTTCAGTCGCGCGGCGAGCCCGTTGCCGCCGAAGTTGCCGACGGCCGCGGCGGCACCGATCAGCCCCAGCATGGCCACCTGTTCCAGACCGCTGCTGTCGTGCGACTTGGCCCAGAACGCCGGATACAGGAACAGAAAACCCACCATGACCTTGATGGTGACGTTGCCCCACAGCGACGTGATGATGTTGCGGCCCAGCGGTTGTCGCCGTCGCCCCGGATGGGAGCGGTTGGGTCTGTGCGCGTCTCGCCGGATTGGCCCGGTAGGGCCGTGATAGCTGAGCGTCGCGGGCACCTCGCCCGCGGTGACCTCGACCCAGCGCGGGATCTTCATCGACAGATAGGCGCCGGCCACCGACACCGCGACCAGGACGAACAGTGCGCCCGGAAGGTGAAACACCTTGCCCAACACGAACTCGAAACCGGCCGCGATGCCGCCGCCGACGATCGTCCCCCCGATCAGACCGAAAACGGTCAGCCGCGAATTGACCCGCACCAGGTCGATGGTCGGCGGCATCACCCGCGGGGTCACCGCACTGCGCAACACCGAGAACGACTTCGACAGCACCATCATCAGCAGCGCGCACGGATACAGCACCCACGACGGGTAGTTGCCATGTGCGCCGTCGTAATTGGTGTAGTTGACGATCAGCAAGATCGCCAGCGCGGTGCGCAAGCCGAACGACAATGCGAGCGCGAGGCGACGGCCATGCTGGACCCGATCCAGGGCCGGACCGATCAGGGGTGCGATCACCGCGAACGGCGCGATTGTGATCAGCAGGTACAGCGCCACCCGGCTCTTGCTCTCGCCCGTCGCCGCCGCGAAGAACAACGTGTTGGCGAGCGCGACGGCCATTGCTGCGTCAACCGCGAAGTTGGCCATCACCGGATACGTCAGTGCCGTCAGCCCCGACTTGTCGGCGCCGTCCGCGGTCGCGGCGCGATGAAACAGGCCATACATCCGCACGCCCATTTCGCGGCTGCGCATCGCCGCGGCGCGGGTGACGGTCACCCGTTGCCCGCCAGGGGGATTGGGATCAGATTGCGGCCGTGCGTACGACGACTGGTCCAAGGGCGGCAGGTAGCGGTTCGCGCTCGGCATCGACGACCGGCGCGGCCTGCGGTAGCCGGCGTCGGTGGGGTAGTTCGCCATCCCGGGATGCTCGTCGTCTTGTCCTGGCGCCGGACGCGGCGGGTAGTACTGGCGATCTGCGTCCGGATCCCTCACAGCGTCGATTGTCCACCATCCGCCGACGCTGGGTGCTTAGCTGGCCGGTGTGGCTGGCGGGCGCTACGTCGGGCACTATGAGAATGCGATGGAAGGCTTGTTTGTGGCGATCGATGCAGCCGATGCCGCGGTGGAAGGTCTCGAGGCGGTACTGGGCGGGGCGGTCGAGCACGCCCGCGCCGCGATCGTCGAATACAGCGGTGACACGGTCGGCGAGTACCTCGGCGTGACCTACGAAGACGCCACCTCTGCGACTCACCGGTTTCTCGCGAATCTTCCCGGTTACCAGGGCTGGCAGTGGGCGGTCGTGGTGGCCGCGCATCCGCGGGCAGACCATGCGACCATCAGCGAGGTCGTCCTGGTCCCCGGGCCTACCGCGCTGCTCGCGCCGCGCTGGGTGCCGTGGGAACAGCGCATTCGGCCGGGCGATCTCGGGCCCGGCGATCTGCTGGCCCCTCCGCCCCGCGATCCCCGGCTGACTCCCGGTCACGCCGCTACCGGTGACCCGGCGATCGACGATGTCGCGGTGGAACTCGGCCTGGGGCGCAGGCAGGTGCTCAGCGAATCCGGCCGGGCTGAGACCGCGCAGCGCTGGCACGACGGCGAGTACGGCCCGGCATCGCCGATGGCCCGATCGGTACGACGGGTCTGCCGCGACTGCGCGTTCTACCTCCCGCTGGCCGGAGTGCTCGGCAGGATGTTCGGCGTCTGCGCCAACGAGGTGTCGGCTGACGGGCACGTCGTCGACGCCGAATACGGGTGCGGTGCGCATTCCGACACCCCCGCACCCGCCGGTAGCGGCTCACCGCGCTACGACCCCTACGACGACGGGGTGCTCGACCTGATGGAATCCCAGCCGGGCTAAGGGCTTTCGGCTGCCGCCTTGATTCGGGCCAGCGACGCGTTCATGCCCTCGACCAATTCCTTTTCGAAATCCGGCACACCGCCGAGCACCGTCTTCGTCAAGAAATTCGACACGGCCGTGACTCCGTTCTCGGCGTGCCGCGATTCGACGACGTGGGTGCCCGTTGCCGTCGGCTCAAGTTCGTAACTCCACACCGTGTTGTTCTGGTGCACCCGGAATGCGAGCTTGCGTTGCGGCACAAGCTCGGTGATCGTGCATGTCGTCGGCCAGAACAACCGGTTGCGTCGGTTCAGGTTGACGGTGCGGGTGCCCGGCCGCAGCTCACCGAGCGGCCGCATCATCCGGCATTGCGGACTCCAGTCGGGCATACGGGAAAAGTCGCTGATCAATCCCCAGACTGTCTCGATCGGTGCATCGATGTCGGTCTGGGCTTGCAGCAGGGGTTCTGCCATGGACAACTCCTTCGAAACTTCAGTGCAGGCCAGTCTGGGCGCCGCGCGCTCCGCGGCGGGCGGCGTGCCGTTGCCACAAGAACACGGACGTGCCGAACGCCGCAAGGCCGAGGCCCGCGACGGCGACCGGCCGCCACGTCTGCAGGGACGGGGCAGTGAACGCGAGGACGACGACGACCGCCCACGCCAGCGTGAAGACCGCGATCACGGGGCGGGGATCGGTCAGGGCAGCGGGCAGCGGCGGCGGTTCGTTCGTCATCGGCATCAACGTAACCTGTTCGCCCGTGAGTCACATCGTGGACGTCGTCGATCCAGACGACCCACGGCTCGACGACTTCCGCGACCTCAACAGCATCGACCGTCGGCCCGACCTGCCCAGCGGTAAGGGCCTAGTGATCGGCGAGGGCGTGCTCGTCGTGCAGCGCATGCTGGCGTCGCGGTTCACACCGTTCGCGTTGATGGGCACGGACCGGCGCCTGTCGGAGCTTCACGACGACCTCCTCGGCGCCGACGTGCCGTACTACCGGGTAGACGTCGACGTGATGAAGCGCGTGGTGGGGTTTCACCTAAACCGCGGTGTGCTTGCGGCCGCCCGGCGGCCCCCCGTGCCCACGGTGACCGAGGTGATCCACGGCGCTCGCACCGTCGTCGTCCTCGAAGGGGTCAACGATCACGAGAACCTGGGGTCAATCTTCCGCAACGCGGCGGGCCTGGGTGTCGACGCGGTGGTGTTCGGGCCCGGCTGCGCCGACCCGCTGTATCGGCGCGCAGTGCGGGTATCGATGGGACACGCGTTGCTGGTGCCGTACGCACGGTTTGGCGCCTGGCCGGCCGAGCTGACGATTTTGCGCGACAACGGGTTTCGGCTCCTGGCACTCACACCGGCTGCGGATGCCGCTGCGCTTGGTGACGCGATGAGTCTGGTGCGTGGCGACAAGGTGGCGATTCTCGTGGGTGCGGAGGGTCCGGGTCTGTCGCAGCGCGCGATGCGTGCCAGCGAGATGCGGGTACGGATCCCGATGTCGCGCAACACCGATTCGCTGAATGTCGCCACGGCTGCCGCGCTGGCGTTCTATGAACGGGCTACCGTGGCGCGATGACTGACGAGCGCACGCCCTGGGGTACGGGACTGACCGTCGCGGCCTTCGTCGCGGCGGTGACCGGTGTCGCGATTGCGGTGCTCAGCCTCGGAGTGTCTCGAGTTCATCCCCTACTCGCGGTCGGGCTGAACGTGATCGCGGTGGGCGGTCTGGCGCCGACGTTGTGGGGATGGCGCACTGTTGCGGTGTTGCGGTGGTTCGTGCTCGGTGCAGCGGTCGGGGTCGGCGGCGCCTGGGTGGTTCTGCTGGCTATCGCCGCACAGCACCTCTAGACCGTGCGCCGAATTTCGTTCCACACGCTGGTTACTCGCATTTTTCCGCGCGGAATGCGATTTCGGCGCGGGCAAGCTCGATCTGGTCGAGCGCATACGTCGCCACGGCGGCACTCGTCATGTGTTCGCCGCTGCGAGCGATTGATTCATAGGTAGCGTCGCCAAGCACTTCGCGCAGATGTGTTATCGCCGTGTTGATTTCCGGAAGGCTCGCAAGGGTGAAAGGCGTGGTGGCGAAACCGGACATGGTGGCGGCGGCTTCATGGTGCCCGAGCTTGTCGAACAAGAGAACAAGGATGGAGAGCGGGCTCTTCAGCAGATAGAAGTTGCCGGAGTCGTAGTAGTACCGGATGCACAAGATCAAGTCGTCGAGGGCATCGCCGGGGTCACCGTGTGTGGCGGCAAGGATGGACAACACACCGGCAAGGCTTGACTCGCTCTGCCGGCAGCCGTTGTCATGGGCGATCGTCAGGCCGCGGCGAAGTGCTTCATAAGCTGCATCGGGTGCAGCGTCGCGGTAGACGAGGCCATACACGAAACAGCACCATGCGGCCAGGTTCGGGTTGTCGGTCGCCTCGCCGGCGGCAAGCAGGTCTGCTGCGGCGGCCGTTGCCTGGTCGTCGGCGCCGGCCATTTTCAGTGCGAGCGCCAACAGTGCCTGATCTTCGACACGTGCTCGGGGCCGGCGCGCAATCACAGTGCGGCACCAGTCAACCCACCGCTCAATCTGGCCTATCGTCGAATAAGGGCAGCCGATCGACGCTTCGGCTTCCTTACGGACCTCGTCGAAGCGGCCGCTCAGAACGGCTTCTTGGCCGGCCGCGGCATAACGGACGGCGTCGTCGACCCGCCCGGCCGCAAAGCACAGCACCGCGACACCGTAGAGCTGGGCCACGCGTCGGTGGTGCACGGCGCACGCAGGCTCGATCAGCTCCTCTGCCCACCGGATCGGTTCGTGCTGTTCGCCCCAGAAGCCGACGAACCCCGCGTAGTGCGCGACTGTCGCGGCGGTGTCGAGGTCGTCGCGGTCCGCCGCCCAGCGGAATGCCGTACGCAGGTTGGCCATCTCGACAGTCACCCATGAGTAGGCTTCGCGCTGCCGCGGACCGTCCCAGAGCGCGAAGACATCGGATTCCCGCTCCGCGAAATAACGGGCGTGTGCGGTGCGCGCATCGTCGGCGCCGCCCTGCGCGATGAGCAGGTCCTCGGCGAATTGCCGGATCGTTTCCAGCATCGAAAACCGGGTCCGTCCCGTAGAGCGGTCGGCGACCAGAAGTGACTTGCGTACCAATGCGTCCAGCAGATCCAACGTCGCCAGGTCGTCGTCGGAGCCCGACACTGCGCACGCACCGGGTAGGTCGAAGCCGCCGGCGAATACTGAACACGTTCGCAGCAGAGCCTTTTCGCTCTCGTCGAGCAGGTCGTAGGACCACTGCACCGCGTGACGCAGCGTTTGATGGCGCTCGAGCACACGCCGAGAGCCAACCAGAAGCCGAAAGCGGTCGCCGAGGCGGTCCCGCATCTCCGTCGCCGTCATCGACACCATGCGTGACGCCGCCAGCTCGATCGCCAGCGGGATTCCGTCGAGCCGATGGCAAATGTCCACCACCGCATCCGCATCGCGCCCAGACAACGAGATCCCGGGCAGCACAGCCTGCGCGCGCTCGACGAACAACGTCGCGGCCGTCGAATCGATCCCGCCGGCCACGTCCAATCCCGGCACGGGCCAGAATTGTTCGTCGTCGAGCCGCAGGCCCTCCCGGCTTGTGGCCAGCATTCGCACGGTGGACGAGTGCGCCAAGATCGCCTGAATCAACTCTGCCGCAGCGTCCAACACATGCTCGCAGTTGTCGAACACCAGCAGCCGCGCCCGGCCCTCCAACGCCGCGGCCACACTTTCGACGACGCCCATACCCGGCTGCGCAGTGATTCCCATCGCCGCAGCGGCCGTCTCGGGCACGGCAACGGGATCGCCGACCGGAGCCAGTTCGATCACGAACACCCCGTCGGGAAAGTCGTGGCCCAGTCGTGCGGCAACTTCTAGCGCCAGCCGCGTCTTTCCGACACCGCCGACTCCGGTCAGCGTCACCAGGCGGTGCTCTTTCAGCGCGGATTCTAGGTCGGCAAGCTCGGCCTGACGCCCGACGAAACTCGTCGCTGCCGGCCGCAGGTTGCCCGGCGTCGACTCCTGCGTCTTCAGCGGCGGAAAGTCGGCGCGTAAGCCCGGTGCTTGAACCTGGTGCATCGCAACGGCTTTCGCGATGTCGCGCAACCGTCGTGGTCCCAACTCGACGAGATCTATTCCGTTGACCAGGCTTGCGGTGGTGCCGTCGAGCAGTATCTGTCCGCCATGCCCGGCCGACATCACCCGGGCCGCACGATTGAGCACCGCGCCGAAGTAGTCCTTGGCGCGCAACTCCGCTTCACCGGTTGCGATCCCCATCCGCACCGGCAACTCGAGGCGTCGCTGGGCGGCCACTGCGGCGTCGACGGCATCGCGCGGAGAGGCGAACGCCGCGCACACCCCGTCGCCGGTGTGCTTGAACAACCACCCTCGGTGTGCGTCGATGGCTTGCTGCAGCACGTCGTCGTGAGACAAAAGGGCGGTGCGCATGGCGTCGGCGTCGGATTCCCACCGCCGCGTTGAGCCCTCGATGTCGGTGAAAAGAAATGTGACGACGCCCGAGGGTGCGGCCGTCGGCACCTGAGCATCCGTCACACCGCGCACTCCTGGTTTCGGAGATGCCATGGTAAGCCGCGCTCGCCCTGGGGATGGTGTATTTCTGTCAGTCGCGCGGCACGCTCTGCTCGCGCGAGTCCTGCGGAAGGTGCGGGATTAGCGGTGCCCGCCCGAGCGGACGTCGAGCAGCACATCCTCCCACGCCGGCACCGGCGGCTTGCGCCGGCGATTCCGGGCCGTGGGCGCCGGCGATTCTTCGGGCGCAGGGTCGACGGTCGGCTCGACTTCGGCCTCGATGTCGATGTCGAGCTCGATGTCGAGTTGGGGCACGGGCGCCACTGATCGCAGCGGCCGCTCGAAGTTCGGGTCGATCAGTTCGCTCGCGCTGTCGTCGAGCGCGGTCGCGGTCCCTCCGTGCGCGCCGGGCGTGAACCGGAAGTGCGCGACGTTCTCGGACAGACCCGCCTGCCACGAAAGCTGCACCGTCCAGCGACCGTCGGCGTTCTTCCACGCATCCCACGACGTGGCGTCGTGATTCAGGCCGCGTGCGACGAGCGCGGCGGCGACGGTCTCCAGCAGTGTCGGCACCGCCGGCCCGTCGGGCAGAACGGGGTGGGATGCTGTTGCCAGCTCGGCCGCCCGTGCCCGTTCCAGCAGCACAGGGCCGGCGAACCGTTCGATTCGTGCCACGTCCGCGCCAGTGGCTTCGGCGACTTGGTCAACCGATGCGCCCGCACGTATGCGAGCCTGAATCTCCTTGGGACTGAGCATGTTTGCCACCGCGGTGCTGGGCTCGGGTTGGCGCGGACGAATCTCCTCGCCGCGCACCGCGGCACGCAGCCGCTCATCGGCGAGAATCAAGAACCGTTCCCCGGTGCTGTTGGCCTCACAGATGATGTGTTTGCCGTCGACATCGAGGCCGACCACTGTGAGTTCTCTCATGCCGACCTCCTCCGAGCCGCCACGCGAGCCCGTCAGCTGGCGACTTTAGTGCAATCGAGGGTTAAACCGGCGCTGACACGCTGGCTGATGCTCTTCGCGCAAGCGGCTCATCGCGGGTTGTCAGAGCCGTTCGACGACCCAGTCGACACATTCGGTCAGCGCGGTCACGTCGTCGGGTTCGACGGCCGGGAACATGGCCACCCGCAACTGGTTGCGGCCCAGTTTGCGATACGGCTCGGTATCGACGATCCCGTTCGCCCGCAGCACCTTGGCCACTGCGTTGGCGTCGACTTCATCGGCGAAGTCGACGGTGCCGACGACCTGCGAGCGTAGTTCGACGTCGGTGACGAACGGGGTGGCGAACGACGAGGCCTCGGCCCAGCTGTACAGGCGCTGCGACGAGTCCGCGGTGCGTTTGACCGCCCAGTCCAGGCCGCCATTGGAAAGCATCCAGCCGAGCTGCTCGGCCAGCAGCACCAACGTGCCGATCGCTGGCGTGTTGTAGGTCTGGTCCTTAAGGCTGTTCTCAACAGCGATCGGCAGCGACAGAAAGTCGGGCGTCCAGCGTCCGGACGCGGCAATGGACTCGATGCGTTGCAGTGCCGCCGGGCTCAGTAACGCCAGCCACAGTCCGCCGTCACCGGCGAAATTCTTCTGCGGCGCAAAGTAATACGCATCGGCGTCGGCCACGTCGACCGGCAGGCCGCCCGCGCCTGAGGTG
>DATBFF010000197.1:0-81737 GCA_036558625.1 Mycobacterium sp.
AAAAACAACAAAACAAAGTTACGGCGAACACAGCGACAGGGAAACGCCCGGACCCATCCCGAACCCGGAAGCTAAGCCTGCCAGCGCCGATGATACTACCCACCCGGGTGGAAAAGTAGGACACCGCCGAACAACCATTAAGCCCTGTGGCCCCCAATTCTGTTGGGGGCCACAGGCATTGGCAGGTGCCACTATTCGTCAATCGAATAGCGTCAACGCCGCGGCCTTTCTGCTCTTCTCGAGCTCCAGCAGTGTCCGCTTGCGATCCAGGCCGCCGCCGTAACCGGTGAGGCTTCCGCTGGCACCGATCACCCGATGGCAGGGCACGATAATCCCAATCGGGTTGCGGCCGTTGGCCAGTCCCACCGCACGGAACGCTCCGGGCGCGCCGATCTGCAGTGCGATTTCACCGTAGGAGCGGGTCTCGCCGTAGGGGATGGTTTGCAACGCGGCCCACACGCGGCGCTGAAATTCAGTGCCCCCCAACCCGAGTTCGATGTCGAAGTCCGTGAGCTCGCCGGCGAAGTATGCGGCAAGCTGATCGACCGCATCGGGGAAAGCGTCATCGTCGCGCTCCCAGCCGACGCGACTCGGCTCGTGGGTCTGGTCCTCCATCCGCAGATGGTTCAGCGTGCCGTTGGTCCCCGCCAGTGTCAGCGGCCCTACCGGGCTGTCGACGATCCGAAAATACGTCGTACTCATGCGATCTCCTTCGAGGGCCAGTGGTTGACGGGATGGTCCAGTGATGCCCACAGATGTTGCGTCGCGTATGACCGCCACGGACGCCACTGCATACTGCGGGCGGTCAGCGCGCGAATATCGGTGGGCAGATTCAAGTGCTCTGCTGCCGAACGTACTCCGCCATCGGCGGCCGGAAAGGCGTCAGGGTCGCCGAGTCCGCGCATCGCAATGACTTCTGTCGTCCAGGCTCCGATGCCGGGCAATGCGTGTAGTTGTTGCCGTGCTCGTTCCCAATCGCAGCCGGGGCTGAGTGTGACGGAGCCGTCCACCAGCGCTTCGACGAGGCCAATGACAGTGCGTTGGCGCGTCTTTGGAAAGGCCAGAACGCGCGCGTCGAGCCGCGCGAGCTGTTCAACTGCGGGGAACACATGGGTGAGTCCGCCGACGGGGTCGAGGATCGGCGTGCCGTAGGCCTTCACGATCCGCGCGGCGTGCGTTCGCGCCGCCTTCATCGACACCTGCTGGCCGATCACCGCGCGGATCGCCAATTCGTGTTCGTCGACCGTACGTGGAATCCGCTGGCCCGGCTGCTTGGCGATCAGCGGCGCCAAGTCGCCGTCGGTGGCCAGGAAGTCCACCACCGCCTCGGGGTCGGCGTCGAGATCGAGCAACCGCCGGCAACGGGCGATCGCCGTGGACAGATCGCGGAAGTCGTCGAGTCGCAGCACGCATTGCACATGGTTCGGCGCGGGGGTGAGGCTGACGATCCCGGTGCCCCACGGCAGCCGCAACGTCCGTCGGTACGCACCGTCACGAACCTCTTCGCACCCAGGTACCGCGCCGGCCGCCAGGTGACCGAACAGGCCCTCGTACGCGAACGGCGTCCGAGCCGGCAGTCGCAATGACACCGTTCCGGTGCCCTCCGCCGCGGGCTGCGCAGCGGACC
Organism: Mycobacterium sp.; assembly: GCA_036558625.1. Lineage (GTDB taxonomy): Bacteria > Actinomycetota > Actinomycetes > Mycobacteriales > Mycobacteriaceae > Mycobacterium. The sequence goes on from DATBFF010000197.1 coordinate 1,628, forward strand.
GACGGACCGCCTTGCGCCGTAGTTCGGTCGGCGTGGCGTCACAAACCTCGCGAATCGTGTCGTTGAACTGCCGAATGCTGGAGAATCCAGCCGCGAATGCGACGTCACTGAACGGCAGCTCGGTGGTCTCGATCAACACCCGGGCGGTCTGGGTCCGTTGTGCCCGGGCCAGGGACAGCGGGCCCGCGCCCACTTCGGACTGCAGCAATCGTTCCAGCTGACGCGGGGTGTAACCGACCTTGGTGGCCAATCCGGTCACCCCGTCGCGGTCGACGGTGCCGTCGGCAATCAGCCTCATGGCACGCGCGACTGCATCGCTGCGCACATTCCACTCCGGAGACCCAGGTGACGCGTCCGGACGGCAACGCTTACAGGGCCGGAAGCCGGCCCGCTGCGCGGCGGCCGCGGTGGGAAAAAACCGCACGTTGCGCGCGAACGGTGAACGGGCCGGGCAGCTGGGCCGACAGTAGATCCCGGTGGTCAGGACCGCCGTGACGAACCAACCGTCGAACCGGGCGTCCTTGGCCTGGATCGCCCGATAACAGCGGTCGAAGTCATCGTGCATACAACGACAATTACACGCCCCCACCGACAACACTGGCGGGAATCCGACATCACGGTCGAGGCGTGGCGAGCCGGGTGGCCTCTTCTCGGCCTCGCAACACCACGTCGTCACCGAATTGCCAGCATCCGCGCTCGCCGTCCCCGGCCGCCTTTACCGCCGCAGACGACGCCAGCACGCGACCATCGGTTTCCTTCGCCATCTCGGAGAGCCTGGCCGCTTCGTTCACTGGCTCACCGATGACGGTGTATTCGTAGCGCTCGTGTGCGCCAACGTTTCCCGCGACCACCTTGCCCGCGGCGATCCCGATGCCTGCTGGGCACTCCGGAACCTCCTCGCGCAGTCGGGTGTCGATGGAACGGGCGGCGGCGAGCGCGTTGCCGGCGGGGCGCTCGAGTCGAACCGGCGCACCGAAGATGGCCAGCGTCGCGTCGCCCTCGAACTTGTTGAGCAGGCCTCGTTGGCGGTCCACCTCGTCGACGATCACGGTGAAGAACTTGTTGAGCAGTTCCACCACCTCGATCGGCGGCTTGCTCCCCACCATTTGCGTCGAGGCGATGATGTCGACGAAAAGTACTGCGACATCACGTTCTTCGCCGCCGAGCTCCAACTCTTGCTCTTCGGCCGCGGCCGCCACGTCGCGACCAACATGGCGGCCGAACAAGTCGCGGATCCGTTCGCGTTCGCGTAGACCGTGGACCATCGCGTTGAAGCCGCGCTGCAGCTCGCCGAGCTCGGTGCCGTCGAAAACCACCAGGTTGCAGTCGAGGTCACCGTCCTCCACCCGCTTGAGCGCCGAACGCACAACACGTACCGGAGTGACGATCAGCCAGGCGACAATCCACATCAACATGGAGCCGAAGATCAGCGCGACGACGCCGAGAATGAGCACTGCGACGGCGAATTGGGTCGGTGTGAGGTTCTGCAGTGCGACGGAAAAGATTGCCAGCAACACGATTCCGGATACGATCACGCCTGAACCCAGTGCCCAGCCGGTCATGATGCGGCCCATCACGCGCGGCGCGAAACGTCGCGGCCGCGGCCCCGCCTCCAGCGCCTGTGCAGCCACGGGGCGCAGCGCGAATTCGGTGAACATGTAACAAATCGCCGTCACGACGATTCCGCTGAAACTGACGGCGAAGAGATAGCGGGGGATGAATGCGGTGTTCACGAGCCCGAAAAGAGTCGTGAGCACTATCGTCCCGATACCCCACAAGAACAGATGGATCCCCGCGAGGCGCCACGGCGCCAGGAATGTGTTGCGCTGGTCTTCGGGGGTTGGCGGCCGGTCCTCGATCGCCCATCGCAGCGAGCTCACGATCCGCCGAGTCATCCAAAAGACACCGATGAACAAAGCCGCGACGACGTAGGCCGGACTGACGATGAACGTCAGCCACGCCGGTGCGTCGGTGAAGATGCTCGGGACTGGGATGGCAATGGTGATGACCAGCAGCGCCACCGCGATACCGATGAGATTCGCCGACAGCACGAACACGGTGAGAATCAGCTGGATGCGCACGCGCCGGCGCCGGAGGTCCTCTTCCGCCCGCCCGAGTAGCCACGACCCGAAGTCCGGGGTCTCCGGCAGCCGGCCGCTTTGCCGGGTGACCCGCTCCAGCAGCCGGCCAAGCCGCTGACCCACCGACATCTTGGCAACCCTAGAGTAATTGCGTGCGTCTTGTGATCGCCCGGTGCACCGTCGACTACCTAGGACGACTCACCGCACATCTACCGCCGGCCAGGCGACTGCTGCTGATCAAAGCCGACGGATCGGTGAGCGTGCACGCCGACGACCGGGCGTACAAACCACTGAACTGGATGAGCCCGCCGTGCCGGCTCACCGAGAACACCGACGGACCGGCGCCGGTGTGGGTAGTGGAAAACAGGGCCGGCGAACAGCTGCGCATCACGGTCGAGGAGATCGAGCACGATTCGTCCCACGAACTCGGTGTCGACCCAGGTTTGGTCAAGGACGGCGTCGAGGCGCATCTGCAGGAGCTACTGGCCGAGCACGTTGAACTGCTAGGCAGTGGATACACCCTGGTGCGCCGCGAATACATGACGCCGATTGGGCCCGTCGACCTCTTGTGTCGCGACGAGAACGGCCGGTCGGTCGCGGTCGAGATCAAGCGCCGCGGGGAGATCGACGGCGTCGAACAGCTGAGCCGGTACCTGGATCTGCTCAACCGCGACAGCCTGCTGGCGCCGGTCAGCGGCGTGTTCGCTGCCCAGCAGATCAAGCCACAGGCGCGTACGCTTGCGGTGGATCGCGGAATACGCTGTGTGACACTCGATTACGACCAGATGCGTGGCTTGGAGAGCGACGAGTACAGGTTGTTCTGATGTTCGAAAGAGTGGAGACCGGACCCGACGGGTACGACTATCAAGTGCGTCCCGTGGCCGGCGCGCGCGCCGTCAAGGTGTACCGGTGCCCGGGATGTGACCACGAAATCCGTTCCGGCACAGCGCATGTAGTGGTCTGGCCGGCCGACGGAGGGCGAGGCGTGGAGGACCGGAGGCACTGGCACACGCCGTGCTGGGCGCACCGCGCAACCCGTGGCCCGACGCGAAAGAGATCGTGACCGATCAGGACCCGCGAGCGGGCTCGACGAGTTCGATCAGGACGCCGCCGGCGTCCGTGGGGTGGATGAAGTTGATCCGCGAATTTGCGGTGCCGCGTCGCGGCGCGTCGTAGATCAGGCGCACACCTTGGTCTTCAAGACGCTTGGTGAGCTGATCCAGGTCGCTGACGCGGTAGGCCATCTGCTGTAGGCCCGGCCCGCGCTTGTCGAGGAACTTGGCGATCGCGGATGAGTCGCTGACCGGTGCCATCAACTGGACCTGCGCGCTGCCTTTCGGCGCGCCGCGCACGGCGAGCATCGCCTCACGAATACCCTGGTCGTCGTTGATCTCCTCGTGCACGACGATCATGCCGAGGTGGTCGTGGTACCAGGCGATCGCGGCGTCGAAGTCCGCAACCGCGATGCCGACATGGTCGAGCGCCGTCACCAACGCGCTGGCGAGGACTGGGCGGGCATCAACCTGCTCGGTGGTCATAACGTAACGGTAACCTGATGGGAAAGATCCCGCTTCCCCGGTTCGTCGCGGAGCGCGCTGAACCGATTCACTGGAGGTACGTATGACGACGTCGGTAATCGTTGCTGGAGCGCGCACGCCGATCGGCAAGCTAATGGGTTCGCTGAAGGACTTCTCGGGCAGTGATCTCGGCGCCATCGCGATCAAAGGGGCACTGGAAAAGGCTTTCCCGAACGTGGAAGACGCCGCTTCCCTGGTGCAATACGTGATCATGGGCCAAGTGCTCACGGCCGGCGCAGGGCAGATGCCCGCCCGCCAGGCTGCCGTCGCCGCGGGCATCGGGTGGGATGTCCCGGCGCTGACCATCAACAAGATGTGCTTGTCCGGAATCGACGCGATCGCACTGGCCGACCAGCTGATCCGTGCGGGCGAGTTCGACGTTGTCGTCGCCGGCGGGCAGGAGTCGATGACGGCGGCGCCCCACCTGCTCATAGGGAGCCGTGCCGGCTACAAATATGGCGACGTCACCGTGCTCGACCACATGGCCTACGACGGCCTGCACGATGTGTTCACCGATCAGCCGATGGGCGCGCTGACCGAGCAGCGCAACGACGCCGACCAATTCAGCCGCGCCGAGCAGGACGCCTACGCAGCAGCATCGCACCAGAAGGCTGCCGCCGCATGGAAGGACGGTATCTTCGCCGACGAGGTCGTATCGGTGAAAATCCCTGCGCGCAAAGGTGATCCGATCGAGTTCACCGAGGACGAAGGCATCCGTGCGAACACCACGGCGGAGTCGCTCGCCGGCTTGAAACCCGCGTTTCGGCCCAATGGCACCATCACCGCAGGCTCGGCGTCGCAGATCTCAGACGGCGCCGCCGCCGTGGTGGTGATGAGCAAGAGCAAGGCCGAAGAATTCGGCGTGAGTTGGCTCGTCGAGATCGGCGCCCACGGGGTGGTTGCCGGTCCGGACTCCACCCTGCAGTCGCAGCCGGCCAACGCGGTCAAGAAGGCGATCGCGCGGGAGGGCATCACCGTCGAGGCGCTCGATGTCGTCGAAATCAACGAGGCCTTCTCCGCGGTGGCTCTCGCGTCGACCAAGGAGTTGGGCATCGATCCGGAGAAGGTCAACGTCAACGGCGGCGCCATCGCAGTCGGCCATCCGATCGGAATGTCGGGCGCCCGGATCACGCTGCATGCCGCTCTCGAACTGGCCCGCCGCGGCTCCGGGTACGGCGTTGCCGCGCTCTGCGGCGCCGGCGGCCAGGGCGACGCGTTGATCCTGCGCGCGGGCTAGCGGCAGACGTTGCTGGCATCGACGCTTCACGGCGAGAAAAGTTGCTGGTGTGATCTTGGCCATAACAGAACTTCCGGCCGATGTAACCGGTCGCGGCGCCCCCGCTGACCGCGTGACAAACTAAGCCCGTGACCACTCCGCGTCCACCGATCGCACCCGCAATGGCGGGTGCTGTCGACCTCTCGGCACTGAAGCAGCGCGCCGCTCAACCGGGCGACGCCGCCCAGGCGCCAGGCGGTGCGGCCGGGGTCGAGATCACCGAGGTCAACCTCGAGGCCGAGATTCTGGCCCGCTCGAGCGAGGTGCCGGTTGTTGTCGCGCTGTGGTCGCCACGCAGCGAGGCGTCGGTTGCACTGGCTGACGCACTGGGCGGCCTGGCGGCTGCGGACGCCGGCAAATGGGCACTGGCCACCGTCAACGTCGACGCGGTGCCTCAGGTGGCGCAGATCTTCGGCGTCCAGGCCGTGCCGACGGTGGTGGCAGTGGCCGCCGGGCAGCCGATCTCCAGCTTCCAAGGCGTGCAGCCCGTCGAGCAGTTGCGCCAATGGGTCAACTCGCTACTGTCGGCGACGGCCGGAAAGCTGAGCGGCACAGCCGATCTGGAGCCTGAGAAGGTCGACCCTGGGCTGGCCAAAGCACGCGAGCTGTTGGACGCGGGCAATTTCGACGCCGCGCTCGGTGCCTATCGGGCAATTCTCGACAATGATCCCGGGCATCCCGAAGCCAAGGCCGCGGTTCGGCAGGTCTCGTTTCTCGCACGGGCGACCAAGCAACGGCCGGACGCGACGCGAGCGGCCGACGCCGCACCCGCCGACATCGATGCGGCATTCGCCGCTGCGGACGTCGAGATTCTGAACCAGCTCGTCGATGCCGCGTTCAATCGCTTGCTCGATCTGGTGCGACGCACCACCGGCGACGACCGGGCCAAAGTACGGACGCGGCTGATCGAGTTGTTCGACCTCTTCGACCCGGCCGAGCCGGCGGTCATCGCCGCTCGTCGAAACCTGGCCAATGCGCTGTACTGATTAGCCCGGGCGGTCACTTTTCCGCGGTCGCGAGAGTAACGGAGCTACTCCGGCTCGAACCACAGCGCAGACAACGGCGGCAAGACCATCGTCGCCGAGGCCGGACGGCCGTGCCACGGATCGTCCTCTGCCTGCACCGCCCCGAAGTTGCCCACCCCCGCGCCGTGATAGAGGCTCGCGTCGGTGTTCAACACCTCCCGCCAGCGGCCTGACATCGGCAATCCCAAACGGTAGCGGGCGTGCTCGTTGCCCGCGAAGTTGAATACGCATGCCAGCGTCGAACCGTCGCTGCCGAACCGCAAAAAGCTCAGCACGTTGTTCGCCGAGTCGTTCGCGTCGATCCACGAGTAGCCCTCGGGGCTGCTGTCGTGCGTCCAGAGCGCCGGGTGAGCGCGGTAGATCGCGTTGAGATCGTGCACAAGGCGGCCAATGCCGGCCGAGAAGCCGTCCTGGTCGAGCTGCCACCAGTCGACGCCGCGTTCCTCGGACCATTCGGCGTACTGGCCGAACTCCTGACCCATGAACAACAGCTGCTTGCCGGGATGCGCCCACTGGTAGGCCAGCAGGCTGCGCAGTCCCGCCGCCTTCATGTGGTCATTGCCGGGCATCCGGCTCCGCAGCGTGCCCTTGCCGTGCACGACTTCGTCATGGCTGATCGGCAGCACGAAGTTTTCGCTGAACGCGTAGAGAAGGGAAAAGGTCATCTCGTGGTGGTGGTAGCTGCGATGGATCGGGTCCCGGCCGATGTAGCCAAGGGTGTCGTTCATCCACCCCATGTTCCATTTCATCGAAAAGCCAAGCCCGCCGAGGTTTGTCGGGCGCGTTACGCCCGGCCACGAGGTCGATTCCTCGGCGACGGTGACGATGCCGGGGGCCATCTTGTGCACGGTGGCGTTCATCTCCTGCAGGAACTGCACGGCTTCGAGGTTTTCCCGGCCGCCGTACACGTTGGGCGTCCAGCCGCCTTCGGGACGCGAGTAGTCCAGGTACAGCATCGACGCCACAGCGTCCACCCGCAGCCCGTCGACGTGGAACTCCTCGAGCCAGTACAGCGCGTTGGCGACCAGGAAGTTGCGAACCTCGCGGCGACCGAAGTCGAAGACGTATGTGCCCCAGTCGAGTTGCTCACCGCGGCGTGGATCAGAGTGTTCGTACAGCGGTGTTCCGTCGAAGCGGCCCAGCGCCCACGCGTCCTTCGGGAAGTGCGCGGGCACCCAGTCCACGATGACACCGATGCCGGCCTGGTGCAGTGCGTCGACCAGGAACCGGAAATCGTCCGGCGTGCCCAGCCGCGACGTCGGCGCGTAGTACGAGGTGACCTGATATCCCCAGGATCCGCCAAACGGGTGCTCGGCGACCGGTAGCAGCTCGACATGGGTAAAACCCTGCGCCACAACATAGTCGGTGAGTTCGGTGGCCAGCTGACGGTAACTCAGGCCGGGACGCCACGAGGCCAGGTGCACCTCGTAGGTGCTCATCGGCTCGAACACCGGATTGCGCTGGGCGCGCCGGGTCATCCATTCCTCGTCGTTCCAGACGTAGTCGCTGGTCGTCACCTTCGACGCCGTTTGCGGCGGCACCTCGGTGGCGAATGCGAACGGGTCGGCGCGATCGGTGACCACGCCGTCGGCGCCGTGCACTCGGAACTTGTAGAGGCCGCCGACTTCGAATCCGGGCCAGAACAACTCCCACACACCGGACGAGCCCATTACGCGCAGCTGCGCTTCGTTGCCGTCCCAATGATTGAAGTCGCCGATCACGCTGACGCCCTTGGCATTCGGTGCCCACACCGCAAACGACACCCCGTCGACGACGCCGTCCGAGGTCCGAAACGAGCGCGGATGAGCGCCCAGAATCTCCCACAGCCGTTCATGGCGGCCTTCGCTGAACAAATGCAAATCCATCTCGCCGAGCGTCGGCAGGAACCGGTAGCCGTCGGCAACCCGGTGCACGTCGAGAGTGCCGTCAGCGCCCGGATAGCCGATCTCGAGCCGGTAGTCGGCCAGGTTCACGAACGGAAGCGCCACCGCGAACAGACCGCCGGCTAAATGCTGGAGCGGAAAGCGGTCTGGGCCGACTACAGCCACCACTTCGATCGCGTGCGGTCGATACGCCCGAATCACGGTGTGGTCGGTGTACTCGTGAGCGCCGAGGACGGAATGCGGGTCATGATGCATGCCTGCGAGAATCCGGTCGACATCGGCAGCACTCGGCATCAATTGCGCTGTGCTGGCTTGCTGCTTGGACTGCGTCATGTCACTCCCTGCGAAGTAGCTGCGGGCGCACCTCATCCGGCACGAGCGGCAGGTTCAGGATGTGCGCGACGGCTCTTGCCGGGTCGAGACGCACGTAATTGGCCTGACCCCACTGGTATTCCTCACCGGTGATCTCGTCGCGAACCCAAAACCGGTCATACCAGTCCATACCCAGGGCCGGCATGTCTAACCACAGCGTCGCTTCCTCCGGTCCGAATGGGTTCAACGTCACCACCACGAGCACCGCGTCCCCGGTGGACGGGTCGAACTTGCTAAAGGCAAGCAGAGCGTCGTTGTCGATGTGATGGAAGTGGATCGTGCGCAACTGGCGCAGCGCCGGGTGCAGCCGCCGGAGTTCGTTGAGGTGGGCGATGAACGGCTCCAGCGAGGCTCCGCGCGCGACGGCGTCGTCGAAGTCGCGGGGGCGCAACTGATACTTCTCGGAATCGAGGTATTCCTCGCTGCCCTCGCGCACGGGCCGGTGCTCGAACAGCTCGAACCCGGAATACACGCCCCATGAGGGGCTCATCGTCGCGGCCAGCACGGCGCGGATCGCGAACATTCCGGGGCCACCGGTCTGCAGGCTCTCGTGCAGGATGTCGGGCGTATTGACGAACAGATTCGGCCGGGCGTAGTCGGCATGCTCGACGATCTGCTGGCCGAACTCGGTGAGCTCCCACTTGGCGGTGCGCCAGGTGAAGTACGTGTAGGACTGGGTGAATCCGAGTTTGGCGAGGCCGTAAAGCCGTGCGGGCCGGGTGAAGGCCTCGGATAAAAACAGCACGTCGGGATCGATGGTCTTGACCTGTTCGATCAGCCACTTCCAGAAGTTCGGCGGCTTGGTGTGCGGATTGTCGACGCGAAACACCTTGATTCCGTGGTCAATCCAGTGCCGAACGACGCGCAGTACTTCCTGGTACAACCCGGCCGGGTCGTTGTCGAAATTCACCGGGTAGATGTCTTGGTACTTCTTCGGCGGGTTCTCCGCGTATGCGATCGTGCCGTCCGGCAGCACGGTGAACCACTCGGGATGCTCGCGAGCCCATGGGTGATCCGGCGCGCATTGCAGGGCCAAATCAAGGGCCACCTCCAGCCCCAGCTCGCGGGCGGCCGCGACGAACGCGTCGAAGCCCTCGAGGGTGCCAAGGTCTGGATGTATGGCGTCGTGCCCGCCCTCGTCGCTGCCAATCGCCCAGGGCGATCCGACGTCCCCAGGCGCGGCGGCCACAGAGTTGTTGCGGCCCTTGCGGTGCACCTTGCCGATCGGGTGGATCGGTGGCAGGTACACCACGTCGAAGCCCATCCGGGCGATGCGCGGAAGTGCCTGGGTGGCGGTGGCAAATGTGCCGTGCACCGGCTGGCCGGCGGCGTCGCGCCCGCCGGTCGACCGTGGGAACATCTCGTACCAGGCACCGAACCGGGCCAGGGGACGGTCAACCCACACTCCGTACTGCTCGCCGCGGGTCACTAACTCGCGCAGCGGGAACTGTGCCAGCAGGTCGTTGACCTCGTCGGTCGTCGCGGCGCCCACGCGACCGGACGGTTCGCCTCCAGTGCGTAGTGCGGTGGCCGCCTCCAGCAGCGGATCACGCAGCTTGCGCGGCAGTCCCATCGCGGCGCGCTCGAACAGCTGGGCACCGATCAGCAGATCATTGGTCAGCTCAGGCTCGCTTTGCCCGGCCTCGAGCTTTGCGGTGATCGCGTGCCGCCAGGTCGTGATCGGATCACCCCAGCCGTCCACCCGGAAGGTCCACAGTCCGACGCTGTCGGGGCTGAACTGGCCGTGGAACACATCCGGCTCGGTGCCCAGCGACATCGGGATCAGGATCGGTTTGACGCGTTGTGTGCCAGCGGTGCGCACGCCGGGATACCCCCGGCCGAGGTAACGCACCACCAGGGTCGCGGCGACTGCGTCGTGACCCTCGCGCCATACCGTCGCGCAGACCGGCACGATTTCCCCCACGACGGCCTTGGCCGGAAACGCTCCACAGGAGACGACGGGCAGCACATCGTCGATTTCGATACGACCGGGCACCCATCACTCCTTCGACCACGCCACACACGCGTCCCTGGGATCCTGGTTCCCACCGTAGTGCGGGTCCCAAACCGACACGGAGTGCGCAAGCCGATTTCTGCGTAAGGTAATGGCGCGTGAAGGCGCTGCGTCGATTTACGGTTCGAGCACACCTGCCTGACCGCCTGGCAGCGCTCGAACAGCTCTCGGTCAACCTGCGGTGGTCCTGGGACAAGCCCACGCAGGATCTCTTCGCCTCGATCGATCCGGCATTGTGGGAGCGCTGCGCGCAGGATCCCGTCGCGCTGCTGGGCGCGGTCACCTCGCAGCGGCTCGACGAACTGGCGGTCCACCAGCAGTTCCTCGAAAGGCTGGATCGGCTGGCCGAGGATCTTCGGGACTATCTGACTCGGCCACTCTGGTATCAGGAGCAGTTGTCGGCGGGAAAAGGCCTGCCCGCCGGCATCGCGTACTTCTCGATGGAGTTCGGCGTGTCAGAGGTGCTGCCAAACTATTCGGGCGGCCTGGGCATCCTGGCAGGCGATCACTTGAAGTCGGCCTCCGACCTCGGTCTGCCGCTGATCGGCGTCGGGCTGTACTACCGCTCCGGCTACTTTCGGCAGTCGCTCACCGCGGATGGCTGGCAGCAGGAAACCTATCCGTCACTGGACCCGCAGGGACTGCCATTGCGCCTGCTCACCACCGAGTCGGGGGAGCCGGTGCTGATCGCGCTTGCCCTGCCCGACGATTACGAACTCAGGGCCCGGGTGTGGATCGCTCAAGTGGGACGAATCCCGTTGCTGCTGTTGGACTCTGACATACCGGAGAACGAACACGATCTGCGCAGCATCACCGACCGGCTCTACGGTGGCGATCAGGACCACCGCATCAAGCAGGAAATCCTCGCCGGTGTCGGGGGAGTGCGCGCTATCCGGGCCTTCACCGCGATCGAGGGCGTCGGTGCCCCTGAGGTGTTCCACATGAACGAGGGTCATGCCGGCTTTCTCGGCCTGGAGCGCATCAGGGAGCTGATGACGGACGAGAAGCTGGACTTCGATGCCGCGTTGACGGTGGTGCGGTCGAGCACGGTGTTCACCACGCACACACCGGTGGCGGCCGGCATCGACCGATTCCCCGTCGAGCTGGTGCGCCAGTACTTCGGCGGCGACGAGGGTGGCGCGAAGAAGTCGGTGCTGGTGCGCGGTGTGCCGCTGGACCGGATCGTCGCGCTCGGCGCCGAAGACGACGCGACGAAATTCAACATGGCCCACATGGGGCTTCGTCTGGCACAGCGCGCCAACGGCGTTTCACTGCTGCACGGGCGCGTGAGCCGAGCGATGTTCAACGAGTTGTGGCCGGGGTTCGATCCAAGCGAGGTGCCCATCGGCTCGGTCACCAACGGTGTACATGCACCGACATGGGCCGCGCCGCAGTGGCTGGCCTTGGGACGCGAACTGCTCGGTGAGGATTCACCGAGCGAACCGGCGGTGTGGCAGCGGTTGCAGCAGGTGGACCCGGGTCACTTGTGGTGGATCCGTTGTCAGCTGCGCGAGCAGCTCGTCGACGATGTGCGGCGGCGGATCAGGCTGTCGTGGCTCGAGCGCGGAGCTCCGGAAGCCGAATTAGATTGGACCACAGAGGCTTTCGACCCGAATGTACTGACCATTGGCTTCGCCCGCAGGGTGCCTACGTACAAGCGGTTGACGCTGATGCTGCGTGATCCCGAACGTCTCAAACGCCTGCTGCTCGACGAGCAGCGACCGATTCAGATGATCGTCGCCGGAAAGTCGCACCCGGCCGACGACGGCGGCAAGGCACTGATCCAGCAGGTGGTGCGGTTCGCCGACCGTACACAGGTGCGTCACCGGATCGCGTTCCTGCCGGACTACGACATGTCCATGGCCCGCCTACTGTATTGGGGCTGCGACGTCTGGCTGAACAACCCGCTGCGCCCACTGGAGGCGTGCGGTACTTCCGGGATGAAGAGCGCGCTCAACGGTGGGCTCAACCTGTCGGTGCGCGACGGCTGGTGGGACGAGTGGTACGACGGCGAAAACGGTTGGGAAATCCCGACAGCCAACGGGGTGTCCGACGACCGGCGCGACGACCTGGAAGCCGCCGCCCTGTACAGCATCCTCGAATCGACTGTGGCACCGAAGTTCTACGACCGCGACGCCTCGGGCATCCCGCGCCGCTGGGTCGAGATGGTCAGCCACACCCTTCAGGTCTTGGGCCCCAAGGTATTGGCGTCGCGGATGGTCCGCGAATACACCGAGAAGTATTACGTGGGAGCTGCTGAGTCACTGCACAAGACGATCGCCCCCGCCGACGGCGAGAAGTTCGGCAACGCGCGCCGGCTCGCGCAATACCGGCGTCAAGTCAGCGACGCGTGGCCGAAAATTCAGATCACCGAGGTCGACAGCACAGGGCTGCCCGACACTCCGTTGCTTGGCTCGGAGATGACGTTGACTGCAATGGTGCACCTGGCCGGGCTGTCGCCAGACGAGGTCACCGTGCAGGCGGCGGTGGGCCGCGTCGACATGGACGACACCTTGCTCGAACCGGTGGAGGTGGCCATGACTCACGCGGGCACGGCCGAGAGCGGCGACGACGTCTTCGCCAGCACGATCCCGCTTCCGGTCGCCGGATCGGTGGGCTACACCGTGCGGGTGCTGCCGCACAATCCGTTGCTGTCCGGCGACAGCGAGCTGGGACTGGTCACGCTGGCCTAAATAGGCTGCCGGTACCCATAGAACTCATGATCTTCGTTGTATCCGCCTTGGCCGAATCCAAGGTGGGCGAAACTCTCGACGAACTCTATCGCCTCGATCCACTTGACCTGCTTGAATCCAATTTCGCGCTCATTGCGCAGCCGTAGCGGCGCACCGTGGGATTCGTTGAGCGGCTCGCCGTTCATTTCATAGGCGAGCAGACATGTGGGCTCACGCATGTGCGCAATCTTGTGGCAGGAGTAATACCGGCCTTCCTCCGGCCCGCCGGCCCCGTCGGCGAATGAGTAGAACGCCACCCAGCGAGCCGACGGGAGTGGACGCACCAGGGCGAGAATATCTGACATCCGAACACCGCCCCATTTCGCGACACCCGACCATCCCTGAATGCAATAGTGCTGCGTGATGCTCTCGTGTTTCGGCAGTGCGCGGAGCTCGTCGTAGGACAAACTGACCGGGTTCTCCACGAGGCCTTCGATGCGCAGGCGGTAGTCGCGCCAGTCATCGGTCTGCAGACGCCGATAGGTCTCGGGGGTCGGTATCGTCCCGTTCGGCCACAGGTAGGCTGAAATATCCTTCTCCGAATACGTGGCGTTCGGACGCAACCGCTCCATCAACGCGTTGACCCATCCCACCGTCGCGCGGCCGACCAGTTGAATTAAACCGGGATAGCGCAGGGTGATTGGGGATGACAGTAACCACAACCCGGCGATCACCACCATCACCACGACGTAAACGACCAACGGCCAATATGAATGGGTGTCAGTGCCCAAGACAATATGGTTGAGGTTGCCCACCAGTCCGGTGGCGAACACCATCACCGTGTGCACGATGATGAAAAAGACCATCCACAACAGGATCACAAAATGGGCGGTGCGCGCGACCTGCCGGTTGAAAATGCCTCGGCCGAAGCCGAACCGCGCCGCGATTGCCGGCGCCTGCAACATGCCAGTGACGAATGCCAAGGGCGCAGCGACGAACACAGTGGTGAAGTAGGCGATGATCTGCATCCCGTTGTAGTTGGTGAAGCCTTCGTTGGCCGGGAAGTCAAGCGAGGCATACTGAATGGCCGTGGATAGGGCGTTGGGAAAGACTTCCCATGATTGCGGAACGATCCGTCGCCACTGCCCGCTGGTGAAAAGCATGACGTAGAACACCAGTCCATTGGCCAGCCATAACAGATCAAAGCTAAAGTGCCACCAGCGCGCCAGCCCGATTGTGTGCCGAATGCCGGGTATACCCAACCATTTTGGCAGTGCCACCGCATCGTCTTTTGCCGTCCACACGCGGGCAGCGTCCTGTTGGTCCATCCGGTCGGACGGGATCGGGTCGCGCATCCGAAACCATGCTGTGCCTGGCCGGCAGCCGGAGTTGAGATACAGCCGCGGATGATCTGCCAGAATCTGCAACCCCGCCCGGACGATGAACATCATGAAGACGATGTTGAACAGGTGCTGCCACCGCAACCATGCCGGAAACCCAGAGGTGACCGGCGGTGCGTACGTGGTCGATGTGCCCGGATACGCCTCCAAAAAGCTTTGCATCCAACCGTACTGACGAAGCTGTTGGGCCAACGCGATCGCGACTAGCAGCCCTGCCGCGCCAATCGGCAACAACCACAACGTGCTAACCCAGCGGCGACCGATGCGAATCTTTGGCACTCGGGCCCGCTCCTGCGGTATGCCCCCTGCCCAATCATCGAGATTGACGCGGCGCTTGTGCACCGGCGGACGCCCGCGCCCGTCGAGCATGGACACAAGAGGGGCCGGGGGTGCGGCTACCGCACCGTGTTGGTCGGGTGACATCTATTGTCCTCGTTTTCTGCCGCACCACCGCCGAGTAGTCAAGCCTGACCGCCAGTTCAGCGAGCCGCACCAATTCCGCGAGCCGCGCCTAATGCGCGAGCCGCGCCAATCCCGCGGTCCAGCGGGAAGTACGGCGTCGCCAACGGCGCGCGTACCGACGGCACGGCCCTAAGGGAAGAACTACCGTCCGTGTGGCAAACAGTGAGCGCCATGCCGGCGGAGGAGCAATCGCGCGCGTCCGCAGCGGCCGCTGGGGCCGCAATGATCGGGGCCGAAACGATCGCCGCCAAAACCGCACCCGCCGCCAGACGCGATGCCAGAAACTTGTGTCCCATCACGATGAGCACCTCGCTTAATATATATCGTAATACGATAGATATTACCTCCGCATGGACATCTCAGACGCCGAAGCGACTGATAGGAGCTTGTGGTTTTCAGAAGATGACCCTGTGTTTTTCTCAATTTGGGTCAGCGTCACGGGTACCGCTTGAAGCAGCGGTCCTCGTCGCCGAGCACGCCGGTACGGAATGCGTCGATGCGGGAAAAGCCCGACGGCACCGACTCGCCGTTGACGTCGCTCGCGGCCAGTCCGTTAGTCAGCATCCCCGAGACCGCTTCGTCGAGGTCGCCCGCGGCGAGCTGGACGGTTTGTCCGTCGACGTTGATCTGCTGCGACATCTTCGTGGTGGCCACCCCGGTCAGGCACGCGGTGCGCAGCGCGGCCGCGGCGTTGTCCAGCACCACGTGCCGCTGGTTCTGCAGCGTCTGTACATACCGGGACACCAGCACCGAGTAAGCGGTGTTGTCCCCGACGGGAAGCACCAGCCGCCGGTGTCTCTGCGGTGGTGTACCCATCTTTTCGAGTGCCGGCAGGTCGACGGCGATCGTGTTGGTGGCGGGACAGTAGGACACGGGCGGGCTGGGACTCGCATCCGCACACGAACCCGCGGTCGACGTGTCGAAGGTCATCGTCGGCGGATTCTTTGGGGAGAACGCGTGATTCATCGCGTCGACGATCGCGCGCACCGATTCCTCGTTGACCGGCCATTCGCCCGTCGAGTTCTGGGTGAGCGCCACCGGCAGGTCGCCCCGGCGTTGCTTGACTTCGTCTTTGTCGATGTCCGCACATGCGGTCGGGCCGTCGGTGAACCCCATCTGGAATGCCGAGATCCGTTCGAATGCCGACCCGTGCTCATCCTTATCCGGATCCGGTTCGGCAGTGGTCTGCAGCGGGTCACGCGTCGAAATGACAGCTGCCAGGACGCTGTTGAGCCCGTCGCCGGTGTTGAGCGTGAAGCGCGGTGAATTACCTTCGACCACCCAGCGCATGTAAACGCCTGCGAAGCAGTCGGCCTGTTGCTCGGCCACCAGCGACGAGGTGGCCGGGCCGGCGAGCAACGCCCGCCGCTGAATCGCGTGCCCGTATTCGTGACCGAGGACGAGCGGGATCGACATGTCGCCGAATGTCTTGCGCAGCATGGGAAACAGCTGCCCACGATCCCAGCCGATGTTGTTGTCGTCCCAGCAGTACATGGCGTTGATGAGATCGAACGTGTCGTGCCCGCAGAACACCTCGCCGTAATCCCTGGAGTCCCACGAGACCACCTCCGAGGCCGGCTGGAAATAACCGTCCAGCGGTTTGTAGGCGCCCTTCCAGAACTCCTCGATGTCGCTGATCGCCTGGACGGCGATCTTGTCCTCCTCGCCGCCGTTGCCGCCCTTCACCTGCCTAGTCGGCGCGACGGCATTGGGTCGCAGCCCCGACGGGCCGTCGGTGGCCGGGAGTCCACCCACGGAGAACGGGTCGGCGTAGATCGACACCGCCGTGCCGGTCAGCAGATGTGTGCAACCGGTCAGCGCCAGCGCGGCGGTCAACATCACGGCGGCGACATTGAGCAGTCGTTTCATGCAGAACCTTTCGTGCGACGGGGCCCCGGGGTCGCAGTAAGCCGACCCAGCGCCGCCAGCACCGTCTCGCGGTCGGTGGTAAACCAGAAGGGCGGCAGCGAGTCTCGCAAATACCGACCGTAGCGGGCGGTGGCCATTCTCGAGTCGAGGACCGCGACTACACCTCTGTCGTCGATTCTTCGCAGCAGGCGTCCGGCCCCCTGTGCGAGCAATAGTGCGGCCTGTGCCGCGGCAACGGACATGAATCCATTGCCGCCGCGTGCGGTCACCGCGCGCTGGCGGGCCGACATCAGCGGATCGTCCGGTCGCGGAAACGGAATCCTGTCGATGAGCACCAGCGACAGCGACGGTCCAGGCACGTCGACGCCTTGCCACAGTGAAAGTGTGCCGAACAGCGAGGTGTCGGCATCGGCGGCGAACTGCTCGACCAGCGCGGCGGTCGCGTCGTCGCCCTGGCAGAGCACTGGCGATTCGAGCCTGCCGCGCATCTCCTCGGCAGCCGCGGTAGCGGCGCGCATCGACGAGAACAGCCCGAGCGTTCGGCCGCCGGCGGCGGAGATCAGTGCTTCGATCTCGGCGAGTTGCTCGGCGGTCCCTGTGCCGTCACGGTCTGGAGGCGGCAAGTGGCGCGCGACGTAGAGGATGCCCGACTTCTGATGGGAGAAAGGCGATCCCACGTCAAGCCCGCGCCAGTTGGCAGCGTCGCCGTTGCTTGTACCGGCAAGTCCCCACTCGGCGGCCACCACGTCGAAGGACCCGCCGGGAGTCAGCGTCGCCGACGTCAGCACCGCCGTGGCCCGGCTGAACAAGCCGCCGCGCAGTACACCCGCCACCGACAGCGGGGCCACCCGCAGGTAGACCGCGCCGCGGTTGTCGTCTCTGCTGATCCAGACGATGTCGGTCCGGTCTTTGATGCCCGCCTGAAACGACTCCAGTGTGCGCCAGCACGTGTCGGCGATCTCGTCGAGAGCGGCGATCGCCTCGTGACGCGCCGCCGACGAGCGCATGTCGCTGGTGGTGGGGATGGCTCGGCGCGCGGCGGTGGCGGCATCGCGCAATGCGGCCAGATGCGTGGCGAGCCCGTCGTCGAGGCTGTCGATGCGACCGGGCGCGATGTCGCGGATCGCTGTGTTGAACATGGCGGCCGCGGCATCGAGACGCTCGACGTGCTCGGGTTCGACCAGACGCGAGATCCGCCGCGCGGCGATGGCCAACGGTGTCGACGACAGTTCTTGTGTCGCAACGGCAGTGACCCGGTCGACAAGTGCGTGTGCCTCGTCGACCACGAGCAGGTCATGCTCGGGTAGCACCGGTGCGTCCGACAGCGCGTCGATGGCCAGCAGTGCATGGTTGGTGACGACCACGTCTGCTCGGCCCGCCACTGCGCGCGCCTTCTCGGCGAAGCACTCGGTACCGAACGGGCATCGGGTGGCCCCGAGGCACTCCCGCGCCGACACGCTCACCTGAGACCAGGACCGGTCCGGGACGCCCGGCGCGAGCTCGTCGCGATCGCCGGTTGCGGTCGACGACGCCCATGCCGTCAGCCGCTTTACGTCCCGGCCGAGGGCGGTCGTGGCGCTGGGCTCGAACAGCGCCTCGGTGGCGCCGTCGGGGTTGTCCGGATCCGTCGCGGATCCATTGTGAATCTTGTTGAGGCACAGATAGTTTCCCCGGCCCTTGAGGATTGCGAAACGCAAGGCGCGCGGCAGCGATGGTTCCAGCGCGTTGACGAGCCGGGGAAGGTCGCGTTCGACGAGCTGACGTTGCAGGGCGATGGTCGCCGTGGAAACGACGACAGGGCAGTTGGTTTGAACAGCACGCCAAATCGCCGGCACCAGGTATGCCAGCGACTTGCCGGTACCGGTCCCGGCCTGCACGGCAAGGTGCTCACCGGTGTCGAATGCCGCGGCGACGGCTTGTGCCATCGCCACCTGGCCGGCGCGTTCACTGCCGTCGAGCGCGTCGACGGCAGTGGCCAGCAGCGCGGTCACTTCGTTTGCTGACGTGGCCCCTCCTCGACACGATCGGAGGCAGTCAGCATTCGGGTCGGGATCGCCGGCTCGCCGCGGGACAGCTTCAGCCCGTCCCAGGGCAGGCTGCCCAGGCCTGCCGCCACCGTCGCCCTCGCCGCGGCGATGTCGTCGTCGATGACGGGTTCGCCGGCGCAAACCAGCGGCACGGTCAGCACCCGGCTGTGTTCGGCCAGGGCCGGGCGACGGCCGGCGGGGTAGACGAGTTCTTCGACTATCGTTCCCGTCGGCCGCGCTCCGCGCGCGGCATGTTTGTATCCGCCATGAGATTGCTTGTCGGTGCTGCGCTTTTCGACGGGCATGCCGTCGACCTCGACGAGTTTGTAGACCATCTGCGCCGTGGGTGCGCCTGAGCCGGTGACCAGTGACGTGCCGACACCGTACGTGTCGACTGGTTCGGCGCGCAGGGCGGCGATCGAGAATTCGTCGAGGTCCCCGGAGACCACGATCCTGGTGTGTCGCGCGCCGAGGTCGTCGAGTTGGGCGCGCGCCTGCCGGGCCAGTACTCCGAGGTCGCCGGAGTCGATTCGCACCCCGCCCAACGCCGTACCCGCCACTGCGACCGCGTTGGCCACCCCGGCGGTGATGTCATAGGTGTCGACGAGAAGGGTGGTGTTCACACCGAGCGCGTCCACTTGCGCGCGAAACGCCGCGCATTCGTCCGTTCCGGTCTCTTTTGCGTGCAGCAATGTGAACGCGTGCGCGCTGGTGCCAAGTGCCGGAATACCGTAGCGGTGCTGAGCCGCGAGGTTCGAGGATCCGGCGAATCCCGCGATGTAGGCGGCACGGGCGGCGGCGACTGCGGCCTGCTCGTGGGTGCGCCGCGAACCCATCTCGATGAGCGGTCGGCCGTCGGCGGCGCTGACCATTCGCGCGGCCGCAGACGCAATCGCGCTGTCGTGGTTGAAGATTGACAATGCCAGCGTCTCGAGCACGATGCACTCGGCGAAGGTGCCGCGGATGCTCAATACCGGCGACCCGGGAAAGTACAGTCCGCCTTCGGGGTAGCCGTCGATGTCGCCGCGAAACCGGTACCTCGCGAGGTAGGCCACGGTGTCCGGATCCAGAAATCCGCGGATAGAGTGCAGTGCCTCCTCGTCAAACTCGAACGACGCCAACGCTTCCACGAAGCGGGCGGTGCCGGCGACCACGCCGTAGCGCCGCCCCTCGGGCAACCGGCGAGCGAAGAGTTCGAACACCGTCTGCCGCTGTGCGGTGCCGTCGCGCAGTGCCGCCGAAAGCATGGTCAGCTCGTACTTGTCGGTCAGCAGCGCCGTGCTCACGCTGTTCACCGTATCGGCTGAGACCAACGAGACGGATCGGAAGTCTGTCGGTTTCCGTCGGTATCCTCGAGGGCATGGTTACGCCGGCGCGGGTCCGTCCTGGAACGCGCGAAGAGGTCGATGCCGACGTCGTCGATTCGGCGGATCTGCCGTGGGTGACCATCGTCTGGGATGACCCGGTGAACTTGATGACATACGTGACCTATGTGTTCCAAAAGCTGTTCGGCTACAGCGAACCGCACGCCACCAAGCTGATGATGCAAGTGCACAATGAGGGCAAGGCGGTCGTATCGGCCGGCAGCCGGGAGAAAATGGAGACGGACGTCTCCAAGCTTCACGCCGCCGGACTGTGGGCGACGCTGCAGCAGGACCGCTGACCGGCGCAGGAGGACGGACGCTCTAGTGCGCAAATGGAAGCGGATCGACACTGGCGACGGCGTACGTTTCCGCTCCTCGTTGGCCGCTCACGAGGCGTCGATGCTGAGCAGTCTGGTCACCTCGATGCTCGACATGCTCGACGAGCGTCAATCCTCAGCTCCGGCAGATGAATTGGAGCAGATCACCGGCATCAAGGCGGGCAATTCGAATCGCCCGCAGGACGCGACGATGCGTCGGCTGCTGCCCGACTTCTACCGCTCCGAGCACAACCATCCGGCCGGTTCGGCCAACGCCGAAAGCCTCAACGGCGCACTGCGCAGTTTGCACGAGCCGGCCATCATCGCGGCCAAGCGCGACGCCGGGGAGCGGCTGCTGCAGACGATGCCGGCCGGCGGCGGCCGGTTCGACCTGACGTTGCAGGACGCGAACGCATGGATCGCCGCTGTCAACGACATCAGGCTGGCGCTTGGCACGATGCTGGGAATCGGGCCGAGCGGCCCCGAGCAACTGCCCGACGGCCACCCGATGGCCGGGCACCTCGACGTGTACCAGTGGCTCACGGTCATGCAGGAGTACCTGGTGCTCGCCCTGATGGAGCGGCGGTGAGCCCGTACGGCGCGATCACCGATGTCGGTGGGATCGCGGTAGGACACCACCAGCGCCTCGACGACGACGCGACGCTCGGCGCTGGGTGGGTCACCGGAACCACCGTGCTCGTCGCCCCGCCAGGGACGGTCGGCGCCGTCGACATTCGCGGCGGCGCGCCCGGCACCCGGGAAACCGACCTCCTGGACCCGGCGAACTCGGTTCGTTATGTCGACGCGGTGGTGTTGAGCGGGGGCAGTGCCTACGGCCTGGCCGCTGCGGACGGAGTCATGCGCTGGCTAGAGGAGCGCGGCCGGGGTGTGGTGATGGACGACGGGGCCGGGGAAGATGCGATGCACCAAACCGTGCCGATCGTGCCTGCAGCGGTGATCTTCGACCTGCCGGTGGGGGGCTGGGCATGCCGCCCGACCGCCGAATTCGGATACGCCGCCACACAGGGCGCGCACGCCGTCTTCGACAGCGGGACCGTCGGCGCCGGCACCGGTGCGCGCGCCGGCGTGCTCAAGGGCGGGGTCGGCACGGCGTCGACGGTGCTCGAGGGTGGAGTGACGGTCGGCGCGCTGGTGGTGGTGAACTCGTTCGGCGAGGTGGTCGACTCCGCCACCGGTCTGCCATGGGCAAGCTTTTTGAGCGCCGATCTGGGCCTGAGCCCACCGCCGCCCGCGCAGGTGGCCGCGTTCGCGAGCCTTGTCGCCGAGGCGGCGGCGCGGCGCCAGGCGCTGAACACCACGGTCGCGGTCGTCGCGACCGACGCCGCCCTGAGCCCTGCGGCCTGCCGGCGCGTGGCGGTGGCGGCCCACGACGGCCTTGCACGCGCCATCCGTCCCTCCCACACGCCGCTGGACGGGGACACCGTGTTCGCCCTGGCCACCGGCGCAGTCGAGGTGCCGCCGAGCCCGAGAGTGCCTGCCTCGATGTCGCCGGAAACCGAGCTGACCGCGGCCGTTGGCGCCGCCGCGGCCGACTGCTTGGCCCGCGCGGTGGTGCTGGCGGTCACCTCCGCGAGCGCGGCCGCCGGAATACCCACCTATCGTGACGTGTTGCCGGGAGCATTCGCGTGAAGGGAGTGGCACAGTGCTGACGATCCGCGCCGACCTGGTCGACGCCATCGTGGCGCATGCCCGGGCCGACCATCCTGACGAGGCCTGCGGAGTGATCGCCGGGCCGGATGGCGCGGACCGCCCCCAGCGTCACATTGCGATGGTCAATGCGGAGCGCTCACCGACGTTTTATCGCTTCGACTCCGGCGAGCAGCTGAAGGTCTGGCGTGAGATGGATGACGCGAACGAGGCTCCCGTCGTCATCTACCACTCCCACACCGCCACCGAGGCGTATCCGAGCCGCACCGACATCTCGTACGCGGGGGAGCCTGACGCGCACTACGTGCTGGTGTCCACCCGCGATCCCGAGAGCCACGAGTTACGCAGTTACCGCATCGTCGACGGAGTCGTCACCGAGGAACAGGTGAACATCGTCGCTGCGTACGACGACATAGTTTGAAAGGAATGACCGGCCATGTCAGTTTCTGTGTCGATCCCGACGATCCTGCGAACGCACACCGGCGGCGAGAAGCGCGTCGACGCGGCCGGTGACACGCTGCAGGCGGTGATCTCCGACCTGGAGGCCAACTACTCCGGCATCTCCGAACGACTCGTCGATGACGGCAAGTTGCACCGCTTCGTCAACATCTACGTCAACGACGAGGACGTGCGGTTCTCGGGCGGTCTGGCCACGGAAATCAACGACGGCGACACGGTGACGATCCTGCCGGCCGTCGCAGGTGGATAGCGCTTGACTCGCTACGACTCGCTACTGCAGGCCCTCGGGAACACCCCGCTGGTCGGGCTGCAGCGTCTCTCGCCGCGCTGGGCGGGCGACACTCATGTCCGGTTGTGGGCCAAGCTGGAGGACCGCAACCCGACCGGTTCGATCAAGGACCGGCCCGCGCTGCGGATGATCGAGGACGCCGAGCGAGACGGAACGCTCACCCCGGGCGTGACGATCCTGGAGCCGACGAGCGGCAACACCGGCATCTCGCTCGCGATGGCCGCAAAGATCAAGGGCTACAACATGATCTGCGTGATGCCGGAGAACACGTCGGTCGAGCGTCGCCAACTCCTCGAGCTTTACGGCGCGCAGATCATCTACTCCCCGGCCGAGGGCGGCTCGAACACCGCGGTCTCGCATGCCAAAGAGCTTGCCGCCCAGAATCCGTCGTGGGTGATGCTCTACCAGTACGGCAACCCGGCCAATACCGCGGCGCACTACGACGGCACCGGACCCGAACTGCTCGCCGACCTGCCGGAGATCACCCACTTCGTCGCCGGCCTGGGCACCACCGGCACGCTGATGGGCACGGGCCGGTTCTTGCGCGAGCATGTTCCCGACATCGCGATCGTGGCCGCCGAACCCCGCTACGGCGAGGGCGTCTATGCGCTGCGCAACATCGACGAAGGATTCATCCCCGAGTTGTACGACGCCGAGGTGTTGACCTCTCGCTACTCGGTCGGATCTGCGGACGCGGTCCGGCGCACCCGTGAATTGATCTCCGCCGAAGGCATTTTCGCGGGCATCTCGACCGGCGCGGTGTTGCACGCGGCGCTGGGCATCGCGGCTAAAGCGGTCAAGGCCGGACAACGCGCCAACATCGCCTTCGTCGTCGCCGACGCCGGATGGAAGTACCTGTCGACCGGTGCGTACGGCGGTAGCCTGGACGAGGCCGAGGATGCGCTGGAAGGACAGCTATGGGCGTGAATCAGCCCGCGGTGCAGAAGAAGCGGCCGGCGTGGATGGTCGGCGGCATCACGATCGTCAGCTTCGTCGCGCTGCTCTACGTCATCGAACTCGTCGACGTGCTCAACCGACACGACCTCGACGACAACGGTATCCGCCCGTTGGAGGCCGACGGCCTGTGGGGCATCGTCTGGGCGCCGCTACTGCACGCGAACTGGCAGCATCTGCTCGCCAACACGGTTCCGGCGCTGGTACTGGGCTTCCTGATGACGCTGGCAGGGCTCGCTCGCTTCATCTTTGCGACGGCGATCGTCTGGATCGTGGGCGGGTTCGGCACCTGGCTGATCGGCAACACGGGAGCACCGCCTGGTGTGGAGACCAATCACATCGGGGCGTCGGGGTTGATCTTCGGTTGGCTGACGTTCCTGATCGTGTTCGGCTGGTTCACCCGTCATGTGTGGGAGATCGTCGTCGGGCTGCTGGTGTTGTTCGTCTACGGCGGGGTGCTGTTCGGAGTCCTGCCCGGCACCTTCGGCGTGTCCTGGCAGGGCCATCTGTGTGGGGCGGCGGCGGGCGTGTTCGCGGCGTACGTGCTGTCCGGCCCCGAACGCAAGGCGCGTGAATCGCGCCGACGGAAAGCGACTCCGCCATCGCTGACGTCGTGACTTCCGAGATGGCGCCCATCGGGATCTTCGATTCCGGGGTCGGCGGCCTGACCGTCGCGCGCGCGATCATCGACCAGCTACCCGACGAGAACATCGTCTACGTCGGCGACACCGCCAACGGACCGTACGGCCCGCTGACCATCCCGGCTGTGCGGGCGCACGCGCTCACGATCGGCGACGACCTCGTCGCCCGCGGCGTGAAGGCGTTGGTGATCGCCTGCAACACGGCGTCGTCGGCGTGCCTGCGCGACGCGCGGGAACGCTACGACGTGCCCGTCGTCGAAGTGATCCTGCCTGCGGTGCGCCGCGCCGTCGCGACGACGCGCAACGGCCGCATCGGCGTCATCGGCACCGAAGCGACGATCGCCTCGGGCGCGTACCAGGACGCGTTCGCGGCGGCCCGCGACACCGAGATCATCGGCGTCGCGTGTCCACGGTTCGTCGACTTCGTCGAGCGCGGCATCACCAGCGGACGGCAAGTGCTCGGTTTGGCCGAGGGTTATCTGGAGCCGCTGCAGCGTGCCGGCGTCGACACCCTGGTTTTGGGCTGCACGCACTACCCGCTGCTGTCGGGACTGATCCAGCTGGCGATGGGTGAGGCGGTCACATTGGTGTCCAGCGCGGAGGAGACCGCCAAGAATCTGGTGCGGGTGCTCACCGAACTGGATCTGCTGCGAAGCCATGACGCGCCCCCGGCCGCCCGGGTGTTCGAAGCGACGGGCGACCCGCAGGACTTCATCCGGCTGGCGTCGCGGTTTCTGGGGCCAGCGCTGGACGGTGTGCGGTCTGTCCGACGCGGGCGTTTTGCTGCGATGTGATCGTCACTGGCAACTCCGGCGTGGCAAGCTAGGGCTGTGCGGCTCACCGTGCTCGGCTGCTCCGGCAGCGTCACCGGACCTGATTCGCCGGCGTCGGGTTACCTTCTGACCGCGCCTGGCGCCCCGCCGCTCGTCCTCGACTTCGGCAACGGGGTGCTGGGTTCGCTGCAGCGGCATGCCGACCCGAACGCTGTGCACGTCCTGCTGTCGCACCTACACGCCGACCACTGCATCGACTTGCCGTCCCTGTTCGTCTGGCGGCGATACCATCCGATTCCCGCGGTGGGCAAGGCGTTGATGTACGGACCCAGTGACACGTGGTCGCGTCTGGCGCAGGCTTCTTCGCCGTTCGGCGGCGAGGTCGACGACTTCTCCGACATCTTCGAAGTCCGGCACTGGGCCGACGGCGAGGAAGTGGAGTTCGGCACGATCCGGGTGTTGCCAAAGGCGGTGGCGCATCCGACGGAGGCGTACGGGATGCGGATCACCGACGCGTCTGGTGCGGTCCTGACGTTCAGCGGCGACACCGGGATGTGCGACGCGGTCGTCGACCTTGCACGGGGCGCTGACGTATTTCTGTGTGAGGCGTCGTGGACGCATGCGCCCGGCCAGCGCCCCGAACACCTGCACTTGTCGGGCACCGAGGCCGGACAGATCGCGGCGCGTGCCGGAGTCGGGGAGTTGTTGCTGACGCACATCCCGCCGTGGACGTCGCGCGAGGATGTGATCACGGAGGCCAAGGCGGAGTTCCAGGGGCCAGTGCGCGCCGTGGTCTGCCAGGAGACGTTCGAGGTAAGCCGCTGAATGCCTGATCGATCCGACGGCCGTCGCGACGACGAACTGCGGCCGGTGACGTTAACCCGCGGATTCACGTCGCATCCGGCGGGCTCGGTGCTCGTGGAGTTCGGGCAGACGCGAGTGATGTGCACGGCCAGCGTGACCGACGGAGTGCCGCGATGGCGCAAGGGGACCGGCCAGGGCTGGTTGACCGCCGAGTACGCGATGCTGCCCGCGGCGACACATGATCGTTCGGACCGCGAATCCGTGAAGGGTCGGCTCGGCGGGCGAACGCAGGAGATCAGCCGGCTGGTGGGGCGGTCGTTGCGGGCCTGCATCGACCTGGCGGCGCTGGGAGAGAACACGATTGCGATCGACTGCGACGTGCTGCAGGCCGACGGCGGCACCCGCACGGCGGCGATCACCGGGGCGTACGTGGCGCTGGCCGATGCGGTGACGTATCTGTCGGCGGCGGGTCGGTTGAGCGATCCGCGACCACTGTCCTGCATGATTGCCGCGGTCAGTGTCGGTGTGGTCGACGGCCGTATCCGGGTGGATCTGCCGTACGAGGAAGACTCGCGGGCCGACGTCGACATGAACGTCGTCGCGACGGACACCGGAACGTTGGTCGAGATCCAGGGCACCGGCGAGGGTGCGACGTTCCCGCGCTCGACGTTGGACAAGTTGATGGATGCGGCGCTGGCGGCCTGCGAGCAGCTGTTCGAGATCCAGCGCGCGGCGCTGGAGCAACCGTATCCGGGAGAGCTGCCGGAGGGGCCGCCGCCAAAGAAGGCGTTCGGCAGCTGATTCGTCTGTTGGTGGCCAGCCGGAATCGCAAGAAGCTGGCCGAGATGCGGCGGGTGCTCGACGAGGCTCGGCTCGATTTCGAGCTGGTGTCATTGTCCGACGTCCCGACTTTCGATGAAGCCCCAGAGACCGGCGCGACGTTCGAAGAGAACGCGCTGGCGAAGGCGCGCGATGCGTTCACGGCGTCGGGGTTACCGTCGGTGGCCGACGATTCCGGCCTCGAAGTCGACGCGCTGAACGGGATGCCGGGTGTGCTCTCGGCGCGGTGGGCGGGTTTTCACGGTAACTCCGCCGAGAAAGACCGAGCCAACAATTCGTTGCTCTTGGCCCAGTTGCGCGATGTGCCCGATGCTCGGCGCGGGGCCGCGTTCGTGTCGGCGAGCGCGCTGGTCTCGTCGGCCGGCGAGGTCGTCGTGCGTGGACGATGGCCCGGGCGAATCGCTTACGAGTTGTTGGGCGACAACGGGTTCGGCTACGACCCGCTGTTCATTCCCGACGGACTCGATCGCAGCGCGGCGCAGCTCACTCCTTCGGAGAAGGATTCCGTGTCACATCGGGGCCGCGCGCTGGCCCAGCTGCTCCCGGCCCTGCGGGCACTAGATTGAACTGCGCTTTGACCTGCTTGGTGCGGAAGTGCTCGAGCACAATGCCGAGGATCGGGATGGTTCCGGCGATGAGGGTGCCGAGAGTTGTCAGTAAAGGCCAGCGGACCTGGATGGCAAGATTCAACGTGGCGATCAGGTAGACGAAATACACCCAGCCGTGCACGACGCCGACCCACTGGATTTCATTGTGCAGGACGTAATGCAGGACGACTTCGACGCAGAGCGCGATCAGCCAAAGACCGGTGGCCCAAGCCATGATTCGGTATGCCGTCAGCGCAGTGCGGATTTGGCTTGTGTTCCTTGATGTTTCGGAGGTCATGAGTTCGTCCTGTCATGTTTCTTGTCGGCCTTGGCGAGCTCGGCAAGGTAGGCGTTGTATTCGGCAAGCGTGGGGTCGTCCACGTCAGGCGTTGCCATCGGGCGCTCGGGCAGAACGCCGGCCGGGATCTCGGTGACTTCGCCGGGCCTGTGGAACGGCGGCGGCTCTTCTTCGTAGCGGACGAACTTGCGGTATGCATAGACCACGAATCCGGCGAACAGCGGCCACTGCAGGGCGTAGCCGAGGTTCTGACCTGTGCCCGACGCGGATTCGTAGCGGTTCCACTGCCACCAGCCCATTGCGAGGCAGGCCAGGGCGGCGACGATCACCAGCGCGATGAGCGCTGGCCGGCGATTAGTGCTCGCGCGAAGAGCATCAGGCCGGCGATGAGCGCTCGCGCGAAGAGCATCAGGCCTGCGACGCCGTGTAGTGGGCACGCCACGACCGTACCGCTCAGCACTTCGGCCCGACGAACTCGTCGAGACGTGCGGTCGCGGCTTTGCGATAGACCGCGATGTCGCGGTTGCTCGGCCGGGTCCACGCAATTCCCAGCTGGTCGAGGGCGTCGCAGAATAGGCCCTTGATGTCCTCGGACAGGTTCGAAAAGTGATAGCGCACGCTCTTCACCCCACGGTCGTTGGCCTCGACCCGACAGCCGTCACTGTGGATCAGGCCACGAATGAAGTCTTCAGTGGCTTCCTTGACAAGCCGATCCTGCCAGGGCTCTAGCACGATTCGACGCATGTGCTTCTTTCCAGGTCCGTGCTGCGGCAAAAGACACGGCCAGTGTTTGGAGTACAGGGAAACCTCGGTGTCATTGCTTGGCCGCGGCAGGACTGCCGCCTTTTTGCCTGGCATCAGGATGTCGATCGCTTCGCGGCAGCGGTCGATAATTCCCGGGTATTTCGTGTCAAGGACGATCCTCAGGCGCCAGACTCGTCGGCTTCGCGAGATACAACCGTCGCCGAGGTACAGCCCGAGCACATAGCAGTATGCCGCGGCAGGCAAGCCTGAAAAGTCATGAGTCATCCCGCAGTCCGATCCACCGCGTGCTCGTCGCCGTACTTGTGGTCGGCGCCGCCAGTTCTGAACCGTCGGCCGCGGGATGCTCGTCTGCCGCGCAATCGCGCAGTCGTTCAGCCCCGCGGCAATCAGGTGCTGGACTTCGTCGAACTCCTCAGCTGATCGCAATGCCACCCCTCGGGATTGTGTGACCTCAACGTATTTAGCCTCACCGACAACTTTTTTGGAGCGACAAGGCGGTACCATCGGCTGGCTGCGGGCGTGGCGAAATGGAAAACGCGCGGGTTTTAGGTGCCCGTGCTCGAAAGAGCTTGAGGGTTCGAGTCCCTCCGCCCGCACTGATCGTCGATTTCTGCACCAGGGCTGTTCATCGGCGGAAACAACGACCCTGACGCAGAATTCGGCGCAGGCACCCTCAGCTGTGGCGAGCGAAGTACTTCTTGTAATCCTCGGCGGCGGCGCGCAGCTCGGGGTCGGCTTGAAATTTCGGCTCGAACTTCGCCCACGCCGCTTCGCGCTTGGCGGGGAAGTACTCCGACGGCCAGTACGGGTGCTCCTGCGGCCGGTAGCCCCGCAGCACACGACGAGCGACCGTGGCCTTGTGGACCTCGTCGGCGCCGTCCGCGAGGCCCATCGTCGGCGCGGCCGCATACATCGCCTGCAGCGGGGTGAGGTCCGTCGTACCGAGCGACCCCAGGATGTGCAGGGCGTTGAATGACACCTCGCGTAGCACCTTGGCCATCGTGAATTTCACCGTCGCAATCTCGGTGCGCGCGTCCTTCGTGCTCGAATTGTCTATCCGCCAAGCGGTTTCGAGCACGAACAGCCGCAGCATGCGAATGGCGGCGTAGGAGTCGGCGATCTTCTCCTG
This sequence comes from Mycobacterium sp., assembly GCA_036558625.1. Classification (GTDB taxonomy): domain Bacteria; phylum Actinomycetota; class Actinomycetes; order Mycobacteriales; family Mycobacteriaceae; genus Mycobacterium. The sequence continues at coordinate 31,174 of DATBFF010000197.1, forward strand.
CACCATTTGGTGTTCGGCGATGATCTTGCCATGCGACTCGCGAGACAGCGCCCGTTCACACATCATGTCGAAGGCGAGCTTGCACTGGGCAATGGTGCGCATGGCGTGGTGGATGCGTCCGCCGCCGAGGCGGCGCTGGGCCAGGGTCTTGGCGCCGTCCTCGGGTCCGAGCAGATGATCGAGTGGGACCCGGACGTCGCGGTAGATGATGTGGTTGTGGTTGCGGGGTTCCGGTTGGATCTGAACGCCCGGTGTTTTGCGTGGCACGACGAACATGCCGTTCGTGCACATCACGAACAGGATGTCGGCGACGCGCCCTGCCGACGTGAACCACTTCTCGCCGTTGATCACCCACTCGTCGCCGTCGCGCACCGCGTGGGTCTTGAACAGGTTGGGGTCCGACCCGCCTTGCGGCTCGGTCATCGAGTAGGCCGAGAACATCTCCTGGTTGAGCAGCGGCTCGAGCCACCGCTTCTTCTGCTCTTCGGTGCCGAACGCGGCGAGCATCTCGATGTTCCCGGTGTCGGGGGCGGCGGCGCCGAAGATTTGCGGCGCCGACGGGTAGCGGCCGATGACTTCGTTCAGAAGCCCCAGCTTCAGCTGGCCGAAGCCCGGCCCGCCCAGCTCCTCATCGAGGAAGATCGCCCACAGCCCCTGGTCTTTGATCTGCTGCTGCAGGCCGCGGACGTAGGCCTTCACCCGGGGATGGGGTGAGCGCACCGGGTACGGGAATACGAACCCGAGCGGCTCGATCTCCTCCCGGCAGAATGTCTCGACCCAGTCGAGCTTCTTCTGGAATTCGGGCTCGGTGGAGAAGTCCCAGGCCACATTGGTCTCCCGTTCTGCGAGGGCAAATTTTCGTGTTGTGTCTTGAGATTGTGCCCAAGGTTTATCTTCGCCGACTTGGGGGCAGGCTCCACCATGGCTTTCAAGCTCACGTACACCGACGGTCAAGCGGACGATTACGACGACGGCACGGAGTGGGCCGTCGAGGATGGTGTCCTCAAGATGGGCCGTGATGCCGGTAACTGGACTGTCCTGGTCTCCCCGAGTCATTGGGCCACGATCGAGGTCGGTCAAGGCAAAGATGCGAAAGACGAGGACGACGACAAGGCCGACGGGGACGAAAAAAAGAAGGACAAGGACGACAAGGACCGCAAACGCAGAGACAAGGACGAGGACAAAGACGGCGAGGACGACAAGGACGACAAGGACGACGAAGACGACGAGGACAAACGCAAAGACAAGGATGACGACGAAGACGACAAGGACGAAGCCAAGGACGAAGAGAAGGACGAGAAGAGCTGACTCTCTCGATCAGCGGATGATCCGAACGGGAAGCTCCTTAAGGCTGCACGTCGCGGACGGCCACGTGATCTCCGGTCGGTATGCCGGCGCGAGCTCGAATTCAGGTATACGGCGCAGCCATTCGGTGACGACGATCTTCAGTTCCATCCGGGCCAAGTGAGAGCCCAGGCAGCGGTGCTGCCCGCCGCCAAACCCCCAGTGCTTGTGAACCTTTCCGTCCATCACCAGGTCATCGCCCGACGTTGCGTCGCTGCCGTCGCGATTGATTGCACCGAGGCATAGCCGCACGTCCGCGCCGGCCGGTAATGGCACACCGGCGACCGTCACCGCCTGAGTTGTCACACGTCCGACGATCGGCGCCGCCGGCTCGAGTCTGACCATTTCCTCGACGAAACCCTCTACCTGGCTGGGCCTTTCGCGAAGATCCCGGCGCAAGCCGGGCCGTCGTGCCAGCTCCAGCATTGTCGCACCGATGGTCGAAGTGACGGTGTCCAGCCCGGCAAGGACGAACACCAGCGACAGCCCGATCGCCTCGGCGTCGGTGAGCGGGTCGTCGCCCGCCAGCAACTGCGACAAAATACCGTCCCGCGGTTCGCGTCGTTGTGCGTCGACGGCCTCGGACAGATAGGAGAACAGCTCCGACGCAGGAGCCAGGACTTCGCTGTCGGGGTCGCTTTCCAGAGCCATCCCGATGATGGCGTCCTTCCATGCGATGAGCCGGTCAGTGTCCTTTAGCGGCAGGCCGAACAATGTGAGGAACACCTGCGACGGATACGGAATTGCCAGTTCGGTCATCACCTCGCATTCGGCGCGCTCGGCGAGCGTGGCGATGATGTCTATCGCCTGGCTCTGAATTGAAGGGAGTATCGACGCGAGCGTGTGCGGGCTGAAGAACGGGTGCAGGATCCTACGGAAGCGAGTGTGCTCGGGCGGGTCGAATGCGAGCGGTACCAACGGCACCGGGCTGACCATCGAGTCGAAGGCTCGTTTCGACGAGAAGACCTCCGGATTACGCAGGGCCGCAAGCACATCCTCGCGTCGGGTCAGGACGTACCAGCCGTCGCCGTACAGGACCGGCCCGGCGGCGCGCACTTTCGCCCACCCTGCGCCGCGGTCATACGACATCGGCAGATCCTCGTAACGAATCTGCGGAAGTTGTGGATTCAATGCTTGCCAGTCATCTGTGTTGCGCCGCTTGTTGTTCGGCCTGGCGTGCCACTCGCTCGTCGTGGATGCGCACCAATTCGCGGAAGCCGATGCGGTGGTACTTCGGTACGGGCTGGATGCCCCACTGGTCTTGCGCAGTGTCCTTACCTTCGGCACCTTCGGGTGGCCCCAGCATGGGGTAGGGAACCTTGCACTCCAAGGTGTCATCGGAGTACCGGACCTTCATCAGCTCGCTGCAGATCTGCGTGAGAGAAAGTGTCGGCCAGCCGTAGTAGACGGCCATGAACGGCAACGTGAATGCACCTTCGATCACGAGTGCGACCAGGCACACCAGCACGGCCCGCTTGATCCACTTGTGCATCCGCGCGTAGTACGGCGTTGTGCCGGGCGGCAGATCATCGAGCTTCTCGTCGGCAGTCGTCGTCATAGTTGTGCTCCTTCAGCGGATTTCAGTCGGAGAAGATTTCGCGGTTGACGGTGTGCAGATAGGGGATGGCGAGGAATGGGGTGATGTAGAAGATGTCGTAGAGCCACCAGCCGATGACGGGGAACACGACGCCCGCGTAGCGCACGTCGGCGTACATGGTCATGTTGAACACGTAGCCGATCCAGATCACGGCACCCATCCAGCACGTGACGATCATCCACTGGTGGCCCCACCGCTTCATCTGCAGGAAACCGATCGCTGCGGCGCACCGCATCGCGAAGACCGTCAGGATCAGCCCTGCGACCCAAGCCTTTTCGCCCGGACCGGCCGAGCCACCGATCCATAGTTCGTTGTAGTGCCAGAAGTAGCCGGCGTCGAACATGGCGCCCCAGCCGACCATCAGCACCCGGTTGATCAACGTGTGGTTGGCCACGAGGTCAAGGGCCCATCCCAGGCTGTTCAGCGCACCGTCGATCAGCACCAGATACCCGATCAGGGTGACGATCATCGGCCGAACCGACAGGCCGGAGCGCAGCGCCTGGCGTTGCAGCCACACCCCGCGCAGGAAGATCGGAAGCCCGATGATCCCCGGCGCCCACATTCCCATCAGGGCGGCACCGGTGATCATCCACTTGTCGGCGCGACGCTGGGCATCGCGGGACTGTCCGTGGTGATCCTCCAACGTGGCGCTGCTATCCGAACGACGGTTGAGGAGAGGCAGGTTCACAACTCCCACCATCCTCGGGCGAACGACATGTACAGCTGGATCAAAAACATCACCAGCAGATAGCCGTAGATGAAGACCTGGAAGACGATCATGGCCCTCTTGCGTTTACGTTCCTGTTGATCCATCTCGTGGGCTTCCTTCCTAACCAGTGGTGAGCAAGCTTGATGCGGCGATTTCACGCAGGCCGTCGTGGATCGCGCCGTCAGTCGTCAGTGGTGCAAGGATGCACGCTTCGGCTGCGTCCATCTCAGTAGCTCCGGCGGCGATCAACTGCGCAGCCGTGACAAGCGCGCGCGTCGACGGCGGCTCGAAGTGGAAAACCTCGTCGGCGGTGCGAATCGCGATGGCGCACTGGACAAGCCTGCGTGCGGTAGCCGGCTCGATACCGGCTTCGGCGACGACCACCTCGGCCTCCCGCTCCGCCGGCAGGTAGTTCATCGGCAGGGTGGCGAATCGTTGCCGGAACGAAGGTTTGAGCTCTTTGAGCGAGCTGCGGCACGCGGGGTTGTAGGAGCATACGAGCATGAACGAATCCGGTGCCGTGACGACCTCGCCAGCGCGGTCCAGGTAGAGGGCGCGACGGTGATCGGTCAGCGAGTGCAGAATGGCAAGTGAGTCATGGCGGGCCTCCACGACCTCGTCCAGATAACAGATCGCACCGGCTTTGACGGCTGTGGTCAGCGGCCCGTCGGTCCACACGACGTCGCCGCCGGCCACCATGAACCGGCCGACCAAGTCCGAGCTGGTGAGATCGTCGTGGCAGCTGATCGTGACCACAGGTCTTTCGAGAAGCAGGCCCATGTGCTCGACCAGCCGTGTCTTGCCACATCCTGTTGGGCCCGTGAGCATTACGGGTATGTGGTGGCGATACGCCTGCTCGAACAGTTGCACTTCGTTGCCGTTGGCGTAGTAGAGATCGGTCATGCCGCCACCAATTCTCGGTGCACGTGAGCGAGCACCCGCGGAAGCTCCTCGACGCGCCGGATCCGTTGGGAGCGGTGTGATCCGAAGACTTCTGGTAGCGGGTCGACGCGGGTGGGGCCAACGCCCACGTAGTACACGGAGACTCCGGCCTCGTTGGCTTCGTCGACGGCGTGTGCCACGTCCGCCCAGGCGTAGCGGCCCTCGTAGCCCTCGTCGGACATGAGACCGTCGCCGATCACGATGAGCAGGCGGCGCTCTGACGGCTGTTCCACCAGCCGGCTGGTCAAATGCCGCACCGGTGCGCCGAGCCTGGTGTAGCCGCCGGTCATCAGTCCCAGGCCGCTGGGAGCGACGAAACGACTGTCGGAGAAGTTCTTGAGGCAGTGCACCTCGACACGGTGGCGCGTGTTACCGGTGAAGGCGAAGATGCCATGCCGCTCACGGGCATTGGTCATCGCGCGCGATAGCGCATCTGCGCAGGAGAGCTCCAGACGGAAGATTCGGCCACCGTGAACGCCCAACGAGGAGCTGGCGTCGAGCAGCAACGCCGTGGTGACATCGCGGCCGCTGGGCAGCAGTTCTCGGAAGATGCGTGGCTCGTCGGCCTCGCCGGTCGTCACGTCGATGTAGTGGCTGACGTAAGAGTCGACGTCGAGATCTGATCCTTCTTCGAGCCGGTTGGTCATCGCGCGGTGCGTGTGTTCCTCGAACCATTTCCGCAGATCGGCGGGCACGGGCGCAGGCTCGCGGCCACGACTGGTGCGGGTACGTTCGAGCACCGCGACATGGTCGGGCAGAAAGCTTTTCGTCCACTCGTTCCATTCGGGATAAGGAATGCCTTGTCGACGGTCTGGGGTGATGTCCAGATCGTCGTCCTCGGGCCTGCTCGGCGGGGGCAGGTTGGGGTTTCGCACACCGCCGTCTCCGCCGACGGGCACGGAATAGGCTCGGGGGCGGCGCTTTTGCGTGCTCGTCCACGGCATCCTGCCGAAGCGCCGAAGTGCACTGGCGAGTCCACGAGACGTCGACAGGGCCGACGGCAGCGTACCCAGTAAGGCATGACTTGGGAGGGGTGGTCGTGTTCGTGCCAGCTCGATCGCCCGGTCGAGCATCGCGGCGGCTTCCGTGTCGGGGTCGGCAATGTCGAGGTCCGGCAACATCCGGCGCATCTCGGGCACCAGTCCCGGCCACCTGAGGCTGACCCATCCCAGCGCAACGCTCGCCTCGACAAGTGTCAGTGCATGCAGTTCACGGCTCGACAAGTCTCGCAACCGGTAGTCGGCGAGCCGGTCCTTCGAGGGCGAACACTGCAGTGCCACACCACATGTCAGCGTTCGCCTGCTCCACTCGGGTGGCCACGGATAGGGGACATGAACGACAGTCAGTGCCGCGTTCGCGCTGAAGCTGCGTTTCTCGCCAGTCATCAACCGCGCGCCCTCGCGACGGTGGTCGCTCAGCGCGACCGCGGTCAAAGCGCAACTGCGTTCGATCGCCAACGGGTGCGCATCGGAGAACTCAGCCATCGTCGCGGCTCGAATCAGAATGTTCCGATGCTGGAGAACATCCAGTACCAGAACGCGATGATCAGGCACGTGCCGCCCCACGCGGCGACGTACCGAAGGATCTCCCAGAGCCAGGCCATGTCGGACCTCCTTGTTAGTCGGAGAAGATTTCGCGGTTGACGGTGTGCAGGTAGGGGATCGCGAGGAACGGGGTGATGTAGAAGATGTCGTAGAGCCACCAGCCGACGACCGGCAGCACCACGCCCGCGAAGCGCACGTCGGCGTACATGGTCATGTTGAACACGTAGCCGATCCAGATCACGACGCCCATCCAGCAGGTGATCACCATCCATTGGTGACCCCACCGCTTCATTTGCAAGAAGCCGATCGCCGCGGCGATTCTCATCGTGAACACGGTCAAGATGAGTCCGATTTCCCAACCCTTTTCGCCCGGTCCCGCCGCTCCGCCGATCCACAGCTCGTTGAAATGCCAGAAGTAGCCGGCGTCGAACATGTTGCCCCACCCGGTGAGAAGCACCCGGGCCAGCAGCGTGTGGTTGGCGACCGTGTCGAGCGCCCACCCCACCGTGTTGATGGCGGCATCGATGATGACGAGATAGCCGAGCAGGGTGACGAGCATCGGCCGGACCGACAGGCCGTTTCGCTGGGCCGTGCGCTGCAACCAGACGCCTCGCAGGAACAGCGGGAGCCCGAACACGCCCAGTGCGGTGGTGCCGATCAGCATGCTGCCGGAGATCAGCCACTTGTCGGCCTGCCTCTGGGCCAGCCGCGACTCCTCCATGTGCTCGTCCAGGCCGAGCCCGTCGCGCTTCCTGTTCAAGGTAGGGAGGTTCACGAGGTCTACCCTTGACCAAAGACTGACTATAGTCAATGAGAAGTTTACGGCTGCATGCTGCGCAGACTTCGCGACACGTAGTCGTCGAGTATCTCGTCGCGTGTCGGCCATTCGTTCATCGTGGTCAACACTGCGTACAGGCCCAGCAAGAAGAACACCGCGCTGTTGACGGGCCGTACCTCGGGATCGACCTCGCCGCGCTGCTGCCCACGCTCGATCTCCTGAGCCACCGCGACGATAAGCGGATGGTCTTTCTCGTTCTCGGCCGGCGGGCGTGTCTGGGAGAAGTGGAGCGCTAGGAAGTCTTTGAACAACACGTCACCGAGACGACGCTCTAGACTCACTACAAGGCGCACAGCCTCTTTCAGGGTCGACGGCAGGTCCGGTTCCGCGGCGAGAAACCGGCCGATCTGCTTGGCGATGCGATCTTCCTCGCGGCGCTCCAGCTCCAGCAGCACATGTTCCTTGGTGGGGAAATGAAAGAAGAAGGTGCCGTGAGCCACCCCGGCCGCAGTCACGATGGCGCCGACATCGGCCTCGGCGAGCCCTGACCGTTTCAGCTCCGCGACGGCCGCACCCATCAGACGTTCCCGCGTCCGCAGCCGCTTGGCCTCGCGCGCAGAAGGCCTGTCCAACATCGCCATTTCCCTGTCCTCGCTACGCTATGGCTACACCAGTCATTGACTTCAGTCAACTATCTACATTAGATGGGATTTCATGGCACTGGAGCAGTTCAACTTGGACGGCCAGGTCGCGATCGTCACCGGCGCCGGAAAGGGCGTCGGTCAAGGGATCGCGAGAGTCCTGGCGGAGGCCGGCGCAACGGTCGTCGGCACCGCGCGCACGGAGTCGGACATCGTGGAAACCGTCTCCCGCATCGAAAAGGCCGGCGGCAAGGGGCTGGCGATTGTCGCGGACGCGATGAGTCGCGCCGACGGTGAGCGCGCAGTAAACGCGGTCATGGAGCGCTTCGGCCGCATCGACATTCTGGTCAACAACGTCGGCGGCTCCACCTACGCACGGTTTCTGGACATCACCGACGAAGACTTCAGGCATACCTTCGACTGGTGCGTCACCTCGGCGTTCATCATGAGCCAGCTGGTGGCGTCGCACATGCTTGCCGCCGGGCACGGCTCCATCGTCAACATCTCCTCGGGCTCAGCACGTTTCGGGATCCGCGCCCTGACCGCCTACTGCACCGCCAAGGGCGCACTCGAGGCGCTCACTCGCGCGATGGCGCAGGAGCTCGCACCGAAGATCCGTGTGAACGCCATCGCCCTCGGCTCCTTCGCCACCGACGGCCTGCAGGGCAGCCTGGACCTGATGCCGGGGTCGCTGGAAAAGATGCAGGAGGCCACACCGCTGCACCGCCTCGGCGACGTGGAGGACCTGGGACGGCTGACGGTGTATCTGTGCACCCGCGACTGTTATGCCACCAATGCGATCTTTCACGTCGATGGCGGTATCGACTCGAACAACTCGCCACTGCCGATACCGGACTACTGACAATGCCGACGCGCCGAGTCATCCAGTTCTCCACCGGCAACGTGGGACGGCATTCGTTGCGGGCGATCATCGGACGGCCAGATCTCGAACTGGCCGGAGTGCACGCCGCGAGTCCGGACAAAATCGGTCGGGACGCGTCCGAGCTGTGCGGGCTGGCCGAACCGACCGGGATCCTCGCCACCGACGACGTCGATGCGCTCGTCGGCCTCGGCGCCGACTGCGTCGTCTACACGGCCCAGGGGGAGACACGCCCAACGGAAGTCATCGAGCAGATGGCCAGGTTCTTGGCGGCCGGCACCAACGTGGTCGCCACCTCGATGGTCTGGCTGGTCGCCCCCCGGCATGCCGACGACTGGCTGCGGGAGCCGCTGCAGCGCGCCTGTGAGGCTGGCAGTTCGTCGCTCTACGTCAACGGAATCGATCCCGGCTACTCCGGCGACACGCTTGTGCACACCGCGCTGAGCCTCACCACCCGTGCCACGTCGATCACCGTGCAGGAGATCTTCGATTACGGAAACTATGACGATGCCGAGTTCACCGGTGCGGCAATGGGATTCGGAACAACGGCCCAAGACGACCCGCCGCTGCTGCTGCTACCCGGGGTCATCGTGTCGATGTGGGGCGGGCAGGTGCGCAGCCTGGCAGGCAATCTCGGAATCCAATTGGACGACGTGCGTCAGCGCGCCGAACGCTGGTTCACGCCGGAGCGCATCGACTGCACGATGATGACGGTGCACGCCGGGGGAATGGCCGCGGTACGTTTCGCCACCGAGGGAGTCCGCGACGGGAAGCCGGTGATCACGCTCGAACACATCACGCGGCTCACCGCGGCGGCGGCACCTCACTGGGAGTCCCCACCCGACGGTCACACCGGCGTGCACCGCGTCGTCGTAGAGGGCGAACCGCGGGTGGAGATCAACACGCACGTCTCCCATCCGGTTCTGGACTCCACCGACGCCGGATGCATCGCCACCGCCGCGCGGGTGGTCAACGCGATCGACTGGGTGTGTCGCGCCCCCGCGGGCCTGATCGCGGTGGACGACGTTCCGCAGTCCGCGACCCTGCGCGGCCTGATGTGGAGCAATACCTGAGCATTAAGCTCGCGGCGATGAATCTCGACCCGGACAGTGCATCCTCGCTGCGGCTGAGGGTGGTCGAGCTGGCCGCTCCTCGCGCGATGAATGGTACGGGTCCGCTGGTCGCGGTGGGCTCGGCCGAACACATCGAAGCCGCAGCGGCGCAAGCCTGGTTGGAGCGCGCCACCTTCACGCTGACCGAGGACGAGACATCCGACCGCCGTGCCGTGACCGTACCGTCGGTCGAAGATGCCGTGCGGTCCCTGGCCGAGCGCGTGGATCGCTGGCCGCAGGCCGCGGCGATCTGTGACGACGTGCTGCGATCGATCGATCCCGATGCGCCGACATACGCCGGTCTGGTCACCGAGTCACTGGCCTATTCGACGTTGCAGTCCGGCCCCGAGTTCGCCGACTGGCTGGCGCAGCGTGGGCCTGCACTGCTCACCGCGTCGCCCGAGCCGGTTCTCGTCGAGCGTCACGCAGACGCATTGACGATCCGGCTGAACCGACCCGATCGGCACAACGCCTTCTCCACCGAGATGCGCGCGGCTCTGCTCGATGCGCTGGCAGTCGCTTACTCCGACAACGAAATTCGTGACGTAGTGCTCGCGGGCAACGGGCCGTCCTTCTGCAGCGGGGGCGACCTTGCCGAATTCGGCTCCTTCGACGATCCCGCGACGGCCCACTTCGCCCGCACCCGCTACAGCCCGGCGCTGGCGCTCGACGAACTCGCGACCCGGCTCGGCGACGGTCTGATCGCTCGCGTGCACGGCCAGGTGCTGGGCAGCGGACTCGAGATGGCGGCGTTCTGTGGCCGGGTGCATGCGGACGCACAAGCACGTATCGGTCTTCCCGAACTGGAACTCGGCTTGCTCCCCGGCGCGGGCGGGACACTCAGCATCACTCGTCGTATCGGCCGTTGGCGCACCGCCTATCTCGTGCTCTCGGGCCGCATCATCGATGCCGCGACGGCCCTGGCGTGGGGTCTGGTTGACGACGTCACACAATGAAGCCATGAGTTCGTTTGCGCTGCCGGCGAGCACGGTGTCGCGTGCTCAGCGGGTTGCCGACGAGATCGCGCGACGCATGGCGGTCCGGCTGGACGCGGTCGAACTCATTACCGGCCGAGCTGCGCTGCTGGGGCTCGGCCCGCCGACGCGCACCTCGTGTGGCGGTGCCACGCGGCTGCTGGCGGCCGCGGATGGTTGGCTCGCACTCACTCTCAGCCGCGCCGACGACCTCGACGCTGTTCCCGCCCTGCTCGAACTGCCCGACGTCGATGATGCGTGGAAGTCGTTGACCGCGGCCGCGGGCAGGCGTTCTGCAGCCGAATTCGTCGAGCGTGCGCGACTGCTCGACATCCCCGCTGCCGCGCTCGGAGAGGTGGCCGCGAGTGAGCCGAAAGTCAAGCGGCACAACGGCACGTCGACGCGTAAGCTCAGCGACCTGTTGGTCGTCGACCTGTCGTCGATGTGGGCGGGCCCGCTGTGCGGGAGAATCCTGGCCGCAGCGGGCGCGACCGTCGTCAAGGCCGAGACAGCCGGCCGGCCGGACGGGACGCGTAGCGGCAGTCGCAAGTTTTTCGACTGGATGAATGCCGGAAAGCTCTGCTATTGCGGTGATTTCACCGAATTGCTGCGAGCCGCGGACGTCGTCATCGAAGGTTCTCGGCCGGCCGCGCTGGCGCGTCACGGCCTGTCCGCCGAACAGGTCGTAGCTCGGCCCGGCCGTGTCTGGATCCGCATCAGCGGATACGGGAGCGCACAACCCGAGCGCGTCGCCTTCGGCGACGATGCAGCCGTTGCCGGCGGGCTGGTCCTGTGCCACGGTGACGGTCCGGCGTTCTGCGGTGACGCAATCGCCGATCCGCTCACCGGCCTGGAGGCCGCCGCGGCGGTCCTGGCCGCGCTGGACAGCGGCGGTGGCGTCATCGTCGATGTTTCGATGGCGGCGGTTGCCGCGACGTACGCCGCGCTCGCGGCGAGCGAAGTCACCACAACCGAGCCCCGCTTGCCGAACGTGCCAGGCCGCGCTCACGAACTGGGTGCCGACAATGACCGCGTCCGAGAATTGATCGAGCCGCGGCTGCTCGCATGCTGATCCGGCGCGCGACGTTGCCCGACGGACGCGTCGCCGACATCCGGGTCGCCGACGCCATCGTGGAGGTCGCTCCGTCCCTGACCCCGCAGCCCGGCGAGCAGGTCCTCGACGCGAAGCTCGGCACAGTTCTGCCCGGGCTGCACGACCATCACCTACACGTGCGAGCCGCGGCCGCGGCGCTCGACTCGGTCAGGGTGGACGCGCAGTTCGCCCACACCGTTGCCGCCGAACATCCCGGCACTGACGGCTGGATACGGGCGATCGGCTATCACGAGTCGGTGACCGGCGAGTTGGACCGGGCCCGGCTTGACGCGGTGTTGCCGGATACGCCGCTGCGGGTGCAGCATCGCAGTGGTGCGCTGTGGGTTCTCAATTCAGCGGCGCTGGCGCGAATCGGTTGCACGGACCACCCCGACGGACGAATGCGCAGCACGGATTCCCGTCTGAACGCAATACCGCGCCGGCAGACAGATCTGTCAGAACTCAGCCGCCACCTCGCAGGATACGGGGTAACCGGCGTCACCGACGCCACCCCAGGCCTCAGCAGTGACGACATCGGTTCCCTCACAAGCGGTTTGGCGCAGCGGGTGCGTTGTCTCGCACCGGGCAAGAAGATTCTGCGCGACGACGAACTCGACCACGACGAGCTGACCCGATGGATCGCCACCTGTCACGCAGCCGACGTACCCGTCGCCCTTCACTGCGTCACCACCGCTCAACTCGTCGTCGCGCTTTCGGCCCTGCGCGCTGCGGGCACCCATGCCCTCGATCGGATCGAGCATGCCGCGATGGTGCCCGACGACAGCGTCGGTGATCTAGCCGCGTCGGGCGTCACCGTGGTGACCCAGCCGAACTTCGTCGCCGAACGCGGCGAGCAATACCGCACCGACATCGCAGCCGACGAACTCGCGCAGCTGTGGCGGGTCGGGTCGTTGATCGACGCAGGCGTTCCGGTCGCCGCCAGCACCGACGCACCGTTCGGTGCGCTCGACCCGTGGGCGGCGATGCGTGCGGCCGTCTCCCGTGACATTGGCCCGGCCGAACAAGTCGAACCGGCCACCGCGCTGCGGATGTTCCTCGGCTTCGCTCATCGTCCTGCTCAGCCACGGCGCGTCGAACCCGGACAGCCCGGTGACTTGTGCATCCTCGCGGTGCCGCCGGGCGAGGCGTTGCGTGCCCTGGCGTCAGACCTAGTGGTCGCCACCGTCGTCGGCGGAAATCCGTTACCAATCGCATAGCCGAGGCCGTATTCTCACCGGGTGCGAAACCGAATCGTGGCGGTCACTGCGGCGATGCTGGCCCTCGCCGTCGTCGGCGCCTGCAGCTCAGACAAGCAGCCCAACCACCCCAGCCAGGCGTCGGTGACTATCAACGGGACGACGGTCGCGAGCAAACAACGCGTCACATGCGTTCAGCAGCAGTGGCGTTGGACGATCAACATCGGCGACCAGAACGTCGCGGGTGCGAAAGCCTTGGTCAGCAATACCGACGGGAACATGGTCGCCGATTCCGTCCACATCCGTAATCTCGGCGGTTTCACCGGAATGTATGCGGCGCACGACGGCGGCAGCGCCAACGTCAGCTTCTCGTCGGAGACCTTCACCATCACCGGCAAGGCTCAGGGCTACAGCAGCTACAAATCAGGTGAACCCGCGGAGGCGACGTTCAAGATCGTCGCCACCTGCTGACGTCCAGCTGTGCCGTTTGCTCTTCGCGCAAGCGGCTCATCGCCGGTTGCGCTTGACCTCTTTGAACGGCACGCCCCTGTCGGCCGCATACTCTCGCGGAAAGCCAAGCACCCGTTCACCGATGATGTTGCGGGCGATCTCGGTGGTGCCACCACCGAGTGACGCGGTCTGTCGCGACAAGTAGCGCTCACCGTAGCGGATGAACCCGCCGTCGACGACGCCGGCGCTGCCGGCAATTGCCATGGCCGTGTCCATCTCGAGCTGATGGGTTTCGGCGTGGGTGATCCGGATGATCGAGCCGGCAGCCGGTGGCAGGGAGCCGTCGTTGACCCCGTGGTAGATGTGGTCGATCAGTTGTCGCTGCACCGCCCGGTGAACCAACGCCCTGCCGGCCATCTCCTGCAGGCGCTCATTGTCGGCCTGCCCCAACGACTCCAGCAGGCCCGCGAAGTCCACCGGCACGTCGGTGGTGCCTTCGGCACCGATGCCGCTGGCGAACTCAGAGCCGCCGCCCACCGCGCGCCGCTCGTGGTAGAGCTGGCGCGACGCCACATCCCAGCCCTTGTTGACCTCGCCGACAACTGCGTCGTCGCCGAGTTCGAGGTTGTCGAAGAACTCCTCACAGAATTCCTGGGATCCGTTGACCTGCTTGATCCGGCGCAGCGTGATGCCCGGGCTGTTGATCGGCACCAGAAACATCGTCAGACCGTCGTGTTTGGGCACGTCCCAGTCGGTGCGGGCGAGCAGCAGTCCGTAGTCGGCGGCGAATGCGCTGGTGCTCCATGTCTTGGCGCCGTTGATCACCCACTTGTCGCCGACGCGGTCGGCCCTGGTGATGACGCCCGCAAGATCTGATCCGCCGCTGGGCTCGGACAACAGCTGAACGAGCACCTCCTCACCGCGGATCGCGCCCGAAATGTGCTCGCGTTTCTGCTCCTCGGTGCCGGTGTCGAGGATGGTCGCGCAGCAGATTGTGAACGTCGGCGTGTTCAGGATGATCGGCATTTCGCAATTGCGGCTCTGTTCGTCGAATGCCTTCTGATACGCAATGGGAAGGCCGAGGCCACCGTATTCGCGCGGAAAGCAGATGCCTGCGAATCCACCCTCGTACAGCCGCTTTTGGAGTTCTCGGGCACGCAGCCACGGCTGCTCCTCACCCCGCTCCACACCGGGCGGGGCCTCGGGATCCACGCGCGGCATGTTCTCCGCCAGCCAGGCTCGCGCTCGCGCGGCAAAATCGGATACCGACTCGGTAACCGGTGGCGATGTCGATGAGCCGCTTGCGCGAAGAGAATCAGATGTCGTCGTCTCCGTCATGAGGCGCACCCCATCTCTTTGGTGAGCGCATAAACCCGCACGTTGTGATCCTCGGGTGTGCCGAGCATCGAGCGGTACAACGTGACTCGCCGCAAGAACAGGTGCAGGTCGTGCTCCCACGTCACGCCGATTCCGCCGTGCAACTGGGTGCAGTCCTGCAGCATGACCGGAGCACGTTCTGCGACATAGGATTTGGCGACGCTGACGGCCATGTCGGCGGCGGGTGACCGGTTGGCTACTTCGGCTACGGCCGCATGCGTCGTCGCCCGGCAAGCCTCCAGCCAAATCTTCAGGTCGGCGAAGCGGTGCTTGAGCGCCTGGTACGAAGCCAGCGGCCGGCCGAACGAATGCCGGTCGAACGCCCACTGCACCGTGAGGTCCACCACTGTATCCAGGATGCCGACGACCTCCGAACACTGCAGGACCAGGCCGATGTGGCTCTGACGTTCGATCAGTGCGGGAGTCTGCGCTGACGTTCCCACGGCGGCGGACGCGTCGACTTCGACGCCGTCGAAAGTCACTCGGGCATAAGTCTTTACCAGGTCAACCGATCGCTGGGGCTGGACATGCACCCCGGCCGCATCGGTGGGCACCAGGAACTGCCGGGTCCCGTCATCGCCCGCGACGACCACCAACAGCAGGTCGCTATCGCCCCCGGCCTCGACGCGGTCCTTGACACCGTCGATGCGGAAGCCGCGTGCGGTTCGCGTCGCGGTCACGGTGGGGCTCAACGGCGCCCATTGCCTGCCCGGCTCATACACCGCCCAGGACGCGACCGCATCGCCGGACATGAGCGCCTCGATCGTTGCTTCGTGTCCGTCGGGTGCTTCGCACAGCCCTGCCAGCACCACGCTGACCGGGTGCAGGGGACCGGGCGCGACGCTTTTGCCCGCGAGTTCGGCGATGGCGGCCAGGTCTTCGACACCGTTGCCCGACACACTTCCGCCGCCGAGCTCCTCAGGCACCAGCAGACTCGCCCAGCCCAATTCAGCTGCGCGACGCCACCATTGCCGCTCGAAGGCGGTTCCGGCCGCGTGCAGTTCACGCACCCGGGAAAGCGGTGTCTCCTTCTCCAGGAAAGCCCGCGCGGTCGACGCGAAGAGCAGCCGTTCGGGGGCTTCGGTCCCGGCGTGAGCGGTCACGCCGGGATGACCAGGGGCGGCACGTCAGGATTGTGGACAACCTCGTTGGGTACCTTGAACAGATCGATCATGTTGCCGCCCATGACCTTTCGCTGACCCTCCTCGTCGAGACCCTGCAGGTCGTCGATCAGGTGGGTCGGCTCCGCCAATCCCTCCGGGTGCGGCCAGTCGGAGCCGAAGATCACGCGGTCGACCCCGCAGAGGTCGGCGATCCTGGCGAAATCGTCTTCCCAGAACGGTGCGACGTAGACGCCTCGGCGGAACGCTTCGACCGGGTCCTCGGGGAACGACTGGGGCATCTTCTTGTACGTGTTCTCGAACTGATGGAACAAGTAGGGCACCCAGTCGGCACCGTTCTCGATCGACAGCACACGCAGATCGGGGTTGCGGGTCAGCGCGCCGTGGCAGACCAGCGCCGCCATCGAGTCTTCGATCGGTCGTTTGCCCATCGCGACCATGCGGAACGCGGTCGGCTTGAACGGCAGGAACTCGTCGGCGGGCTCCCAGTCGTTGAGGTACTCGGCGTAACCGGAGTCCGAGGCGTGCATCGACACCGGGATGCCCGCCTTGACACAGGCCTGCCAGAACGGGTCGAACTCTTCCGTACCGAACGACCGGGTGCCGCGCATTCCTGGGACCGGGGCGGGGCGGACCAGGACGGTCTTCGCGCCGCGCTCCAGGCACCACTCGAGTTCCTCAAGGGCGCGGTCCACGATCGGCAGGGTGATCACCGGGGTGGAGAAGATGCGGCCCTCGTAGTTGAACTGCCAGGTTTCGTACATCCACTCGTTGAGGGCATGGATGACATCGTGGATCAGTCCGGGGTCGTCCTTCATGCGCTCCTCGACCAGGCTCGCCAGGGTCGGGAACATCAGCGAGTAGTCGAGGCCGAGTCCATCCATCACCTCGAGCCGCGCGCCAGGTTCGCGGAACGCGGGTATCGCCTTCATGGGCTTTCCCATCACCTCCCGGAAGCTCTTGCCGCCGCTGCCGTGCCGGAAGTACTCCTCCTGGGCGCCCGGGCGGGCGACCACCTCGAAGGTGGGGTTCGGGATGTAGTCGCTGACCTGGTTACGCACCATGATCTTGGTGCGGCCGCGTACCTCGATGTAGTCGATGACGTTCTTGCGGTGGTCCGGCAGGAACTTCGTCAGCGCCTCTTTGGGCTCGTAAAAGTGATTGTCCGCATCGAACACCGGATAAGGAAGTTCGCGTGATGGCATGACCGTCTCCTGGAAATCTCGTCGAAGTGGTAATGACATTACCACCCGTAGCCCAGGCGAATCGACCCCCCGGTCAGCGCGCGAGACCCCGGACGCAGAACTCGTAGATGTGGTTGGCGTCGATCGGCACCCCGTTCAGTTCGGCGCCGAGGACTTGCAGCCGCATCGCGCCCAGGACGGTTTGCATCGTGAGGGCGGCGGTGGCCTCCACGTCGAGGTCGGCGCGAAACGTGCCTTCGTCGATGCCCCGGTTCAAGATGTCCTGAATCAGTTGGTGCAGCGGCAGCAGCACGCGGGCGTATTCACTCGGCAGTGTCTCGGCGAGGTGGTCGTTGTAGAACGTCAAACCCCGGTTGATGCTGTCCTGCGTGGTGGATTCGGCGGGAGCGCATATCCGGTCGACGAGCACGCGCAGCGCGTCGGCACTGGCGAGCCCGGCCGTCTCCTTGCGCCACTTTGCGGTCGACTCCGCCATGATCTTGTCGATCAGCGCGAGAAGCAGTTCGTCCTTTGTCGAGAAATGCTGATAAAACGACCGCAGTGAGGTCTTCGACCGTTCGACGACTTCGAGCACCGTGAAGTCAGTCCGTCCGGTTTCACCCAGGATCGCCAGCGCGGAGCGCATGAAGCGCGTGGAGCGCGATTCAGTGTCCGTCGCCTTCGTCATGAGAATGACGTTACCGGTTTTCGGAGTGCGTAGGTACTGTGTTGATCCGTGACAACTGACTCAGCGCAGACCCAGTGGTCCGTCGGCGGCTTGCTCGACCTGTTCGACGTAGCGGTCGACGGATCCGATCGCATCATCGCCGAAACCGGCATCGCAGGTGACGACCAGCGGCAGGTGGTCGAAGGCAGCCAAGTCCTCGCACAGGCGATTGTCGCTGTGGCCAAGCGGTTTCCGGAGAAGTCGGTGCGCTCGGCACATGCGGTGTTCAGCAGGGCGGTGATGGTGGGGTCACCGGTCGACTTGGTGATCGACGTCGTCCACGAGGGCAGGTCCACCGCCACCGCGATCGTCACCGCCGAGCAGAACGGCCGGCGGTGCATCACCGCGACGGTGTTCGCCGACGTGCCGTCCGAAGACGTGATCCGCCACCACCTGCCGCGCCCTCAGGTCGCCGCGCCGACGGAGTCGAATGTTTCCGAGATGCCGATGACCGGGCGGGAGCTGCGGCTTGTCGACGTCGTGGACGTCAACAGCCCTGACGAAGTCGGGCCGCCAGAGCTCTACGCGTGGCTGCATTACGATCCGATTCCCACCCGCGACGACCTTGCCAAGGCGTTGGTCGCGTATTTCACTGGGCACCTTGGCATTTCGACGACGATGCGCGCGCACGAAGGAATCGGCACCGCGCAGGCGCATCTCACCGTGTCGACCGCGCCGATGACGATCACGGTGAGTTTTCACGAGCCGGTGCGCTGGGGCGGCTGGCTGCTCTACACCCATGAGAGCACGCAGGTCGGTGCGGGCATGTCGTATGTCCGCGGAGCGGTGCACACCGAAGATGGCGAGCTGATCGCGTCGTTCAGCCAGGACGCGATGATCCGCCCGCTGCGCACCAGCGACACCGCGATCAAAGCGCAGTCCCGGCTGTAACTCTCTCGGTCTTCGCCGAACGTGACGCCACTGCGAAGAAACGCGCGCGATTTCGCAGTGCACTCACGTTGGACGAGTTGTCAGTCTTCGTCGGCACACTCAGCGTCATGGCAGAGCCGTTTGTCGGCAGTGAGGCGCTCGCATCCGGGCGATTGACCCCGTATCAGCTACGTAGTCGGTTCGTTGCCGTCCACAAGGACGTCTATCTGCCGAAGGGTGCGGAGCTCACCGCGGTTTCGCGCGCGCAGGCTGCGTGGTTGTGGTCGCGGCGCCAAGGCGTGATCGCCGGACAGTCAGCCGCCGCGCTGCACGGGGCGAAGTGGGTCGAGGCTCATCGGCCTGCGGAGGTGCTCTCCGACAATCGGCGGCCACCGCGCGGTATTACCACTTGGTCAGATCGTGTCGCCGACGACGAGATAGAGGTGATCACTGGCATTCGCGTGACGACGCCCGCTCGCACGGCTTTGGACATCGCATGTCGATATCCCGTCGGCAAAGCGGTCGCCGCGATCGATGCACTCGCCCGCAAGACGCACCTCAAGATGGCCGACGTCGAGCTGATCGCGCAGCGCTACAAGGGTCGGCGTGGTATCCGACGAGCGATCATGGCAATAGAGCTTGTCGACCCGGGTGCAGAGTCGCCGCGTGAGACGTGGCTGCGGCTGCTGTTCATACGTGCCGGCTTCCCGCCTCCGCAGACCCAGATTCCGGTCTACAACGAATACGGCGTGTTGATCGCCGTGATCGACATGGGGTGGGAGGCCATCAAGGTCGGCGCCGACTACGAGGGCGACCACCATCGCAGCCGTCAACGATTCAACCGTGACGTCCGGCGCGCGGAAGGAGTGGCTGAGCAAGGCTGGATCGATGTGCGAGTCACGGTCGAAGACTGCGAAGCCGACATCATCCGTCGTGTGGCGGCCGCCCGAGCCCGACGAACGTGATGGCACTGCGATAAATCGCGGGCGGTTTCGCAGTGGGCTCACGTTCGCGGGGGTTAGGTGTGGGTGCGGAGCTCTCGTTTGAGTACCTTGCCGTAGCTGTTTTTCGGTAACTCGTCGACGAACTCGTAGCGCTTGGGCCGTTTGAACCGCGCGATCCTGTCAAGCAGATGGGCATCCAGTTCGGCGGGATCGGCGTCGCCGACGATGAACGCGACGACGATCTCCCCCCACTCCTCATCGGGTGCCCCTACCACCGCGGCCTCGACAACTGCGGGGTGCTCGACGAGCACCTCTTCCACTTCGCGCGGGTAGATGTTGCTGCCGCCGCTGATCACCACATCCTTGGAGCGGTCGCGCAACGTCAGGTACCCGCGCTCGTCGAACGACCCCATGTCGCCGGTGTGCAGCCAGCCCTTCTTCAGCGTGGCCGCAGTCGCTTGCGGATTGTTCCAGTAGCCGGACATGACGACGTCTCCGCGGCAGACGATTTCACCGATCTCGCCGATTCCGGCGAGTCTGCCGTCGTCATCGAGCACCGCGACGTCCACCCCCGAGCGGGCGTAACCGACGGACCCGAGAATCGCGTCGTCGGCACGTTCGTGGTCAGCTTGACGCAGACCCGTGATCGTCATCGGAGCCTCGCCCTGGCCGTAGAGCTGGGTGAAGATCGGCCCGAACGCCGCCATGGCTTTCTTGAGGCTGTCGACGTACATCGGACCGCCGCCGTAGACCACGGTCCGCAGATTGCGTGGACGAGGGCGTCCCGTCTGCACCAGCCGTTGCACCATCGTCGGCGCGAGAAACGCGCTGCAACCCGGGTGGTGGTCGCACAGATCCAGGAATTCGTCGCAGTCGAACGCATCCGACTCCGGGATGACTTGGCGCGCACCGCGCAACACGTAGGGAAGGATGTAGAGACCAGAGCCGTGCGACATTGGTGCGCCGTGTATGAGGCTGCAGTTCTGGTCGGGTGAATCGAAGTCCGCGAGGTGGGCAACGGTCATGGCGGTCAGATTCCGATGCGAGAGCATCGCACCTTTCGACCGTCCAGTCGTTCCGCTGGTGTAGAACAGCCAAGCCAGAGTGCTCGGGTCGGTGTCGGGCACCTCGAGTGGGTGGGCGCTGAGCCTGCGCGAATATGACTCGGCGCCAAGGGTTTCGACGGACACACGGGTGACTGCCGTGAGCGCCGGCGCAATCTTCGGCGATGCGAACACCGTCGACGCCCCGGCGTCATCGACGATCTCCGCCATCTCCCGGGGATGCAGCTTGTAGTTGACCGGGACGACCACACATTCGGCCGCCCAGATCGCGAACATCAATTCGACGATCTCCGGACGGTTCACACTGGCGATCACGATCCGCGCACCCGGGTCGCCCAGGGTCGACGCCAGCCGCAGGGCTCGTTCGCGAAGCTGACCCCACGTATGTAAGCAGCGCTCGCCGAGAAAGACGGCCCCACGGTCGCCGTGCCGCGACGCGGCCTGGTCCAGCAGCGCAAAAAGATTCACGGCCGCGCGATCCATTCCGAGTCCAGTGCGAAGTCGGACAAATACTTCGTCGAACTCCAGCCCCCGTCGACGACGATCGTCTGGCCGTTGATGAAACTGCCACCCTCCGAGCAGAGGAACACGACGGTGCTGGCGATGTCGTCGATTCTGCCCAGCCGCTGGTGCGGAGTCATCTCGACATTGATCTTGCGGAATCGCTCGTCCTGTAGGCGTTTTTCCACCATCGGCGTCAGCGTGACCCCGGGTGCGACCGCGTTGCACCGGATTCCCTGCGGCCCGTATTGGCATGCGATGTGCTTGGTCAGTGCGGTGAGCCCGCCCTTGGCCGCCGAATACGCGCCGCCCCGCAGCCCGCCCACGACAGCGAACGTGGACGTCACATTGACGATCGCGGAGCCGGGCGGCATGTGCGGCAACACCTCACGGGTCAACCGGAACGGTGCGCGCAGCATCAAATTCAGGAAATAGTCCAGTGATTCGTCGTCCGTCTCGTGCAGCGGCTTCGGGCTGCCCACACCGGCGTTGTTGATCAAGAAGTCGACGTGATCCCACCGGCCCACGGCGAGGTCCACGATCTGCTGAGGTGCGTCGTCGGCGGTTAGATCGACGGCGAGCGTGGCGATCCGGTCCGGGTCGCCGATCGCGCTCTCTAGCTCCGCGAGCCGGGCGCGGTCCCGCCCGACGCCCAGCACAGCCATGCCGGCAGCCGCGAGCTTGGTCGCACACCCAAGACCGATACCGCTGCTGGCGCCGGTGACGATTGCTACCTGCATCCCATGTCACCTCCGATCAACCTCACCGAGAACACAGTTGTTGACGAAAAACGGCGATAATTCGTCAACAAGTGTGTTCTCGGTGCTAGAAACATGACTCACTTCTCTCGACTCAGTGCCGCCCGGATTTCATGCTTGAGGATCTTTCCCGCGTCGTTGCGCGGCAACACGTCCCAGATGACCACCTGCTCAGGCAGTTTGAACCGGGCGACACCTCGTGCTTCGAGAAATTCGGCCACGCTGGCAACATCGAGGCAGGACTCGGCGGCAGGCACGACGACCGCACATGCGCGTTCACCTGTGCGGGCGTCAGGAAGCCCGACCACTGCGACCTCCGCGATACCGGGATGGTCGCCGAGAATGTCCTCGATCTCCTTCGGCGAAATGTTCTCCCCGTTGCGGATGATGATGTCCTTGGCCCGGCCCGTCACGACAAGATAGTTTCCGTCGGTGACGCGGCCGAGGTCTCCGGTGTGGAAATAGCCTTGGGGATCGATCGATTCGTCGTTGTCTTCTGGATGCGAGTAGCCGATCAGCATCTGCGCGCCCCGAGCGCAGATCTCGCCGTCGACGAGTTTGATGTCCGCGATGCCGGCCCGGCCGTCGGTATCAGCCGCCTGGTCCGCTTCGTCGGGCCCGGGTGCGCCCACAGTCGTGACCGGCACTTCGGTAGACCCATAGACGCGGGTGACGACCGCATTTTCGAAATACGATGCCGCGCGGCGGATCAACGCCGGCGACACCGACGCGCCACCGCAGATGAACATCTTCAAATGTGGCAGGCGGGTCTCGTTACGCTCGGCGGCCGCAAGTAACTTCTCCAGAAACGGCGTCGCACCCGCCATATGCGTGCACTGCTCAGTCAGCATGAGGTGGACACCATCGTCAGCGTTCCAGCGGTCCATCAGAACAGCGGTGGTGCCGAGCAGCAGGGGACATTCGAAGGCATATATCGACCCGCCGATATGGGCGATCGGGGAGGGGACGAGGAACCTGTCGCCAGGATCGATTCGCCAGTATTCGCGTATCTGACGAATGAGGGCATGGATCGAATTATGGCTGTGCAACACGCCCTTCGGACGTCCACTGGTTCCAGACGTGTACAGGATCATCCTGACCGCGTCGGGATCCAGCTGCGGCAACGTCACTGCCGCGCCATCGAACAGCGACGCGTAGGGGGTGAGCCCGGGCGTGTCACCCCGCACCACGACCACCTCCGGCGGTGAATTCATCTGCGCGGTGACCCGACGCAACATCGAGGCATAGTCGTGACGGCCGAATTCCGAGGGTACGAACACCATCTGGCTCTTCGAATCCGCGAGGATGTACTGCAGTTCTCGGTCCCGCAGTGAGGGCAGAATCGGGTTCACCACCATCCCGGCAAGGGTGGCTCCGAGGTAGACCACCGCCGCCTCGTGCCAGTTCGGCAAAGTGAACGACACGATACTGCCCATCGGCATCCGGCTCGCCAGCTGGTGTGCGAGGGTGGTCGCTTGGGCTTGCAAGCCCGCGCAGGTGATACGAGTTTCGCCGTCCACCAAGATGATTCGCTCGGGTGTGGTCCGCGCCGCGTCGACCAGTGTATCGGCGAGGGTGGTGCGGACCCACAGCCCGCGCGCGTACGCGTCCACTTAACCCTTCACCCGGCGCATGGTCATCGAATGCCGGAACCGCGAGGACGGGTGAGTGTTGACCGTTACCTGTGCGATCTCGCCGTCCGAGGTCGTGTAAGTGCGCTGCATCTGAAGAGCCGCGGTGCCCGGCTCGATGTTCAAATTCTGTGCCAGCTCAGGCGGAACAACCACAGCGGCGATCTGCTGATGCACTTCGGTGACACTGATGCCGAACAGGTCCTCGATCAACGGAAAGATCGGGCCGGTGTGGCGCTGAAGGAGCCTGCCCACGGCCGCATATGAGCGGTTGATGTAGTACTCGGTTCGGCATACCGGCGCCGACGCGCCGTCGGCCTGCCGGTAGCCGCGCACCGCCAACCACTGTGTGCCGATCGGTAGCCCGGTCAGCGCGGCGAGGTCGTCGTCGATCGTCACCATCGCATTGGAGTCGATGGCGAACTGCGCTCCCGCCGCGAACGCAAGCAGGTCGTTGATCGACATCACGTCCTGCGCATAGGAACTCGGGGTGCTTCGCGGGACGACGAGCGTACCGGCCCGTGGCCGCGACGCCACCAGGTTGTCGTCGCGCAGCCTTCTCAAGGCTTCCCGGACGGTATAGCGGCTAACCGAAAACCGCTCGCACAGCTCATGCTCGGTGGGCAGATGAGAGCCCACCGGGTATACCCCGTCGACGATCTCCTTCCGAAGTGTGCGCGCCACCTGAAGGTAGCGGTGTTCAGCAGGCGTGACGGTCATTGCACTCGCCGAAGCGCCAGCACGCTGCCGTCACCATCGGCCGACACGAACAAGGTGCCGTCGCGGCTCGCGGTAATCCCGGCGAACGGACCCTGGGGCCCGGAAAACGGTGGCATGCCCCTCAACGGCTTCGGCTCCACGCCCGGCGGTGGCCCGACAGGCAACCCAGCGGCAATCGTGCGCCGCGACCCGGAGTCCGGACCGTATTCGATGACTTCTTTTGCGCCGGCGTCCACTATGTAGAGCAGATCGCCGACCACCGAAATGCCTTGGGGGCGGTGCAATCCGTCGACGACGGTGTCGACGGTCGACCCCGCAAGCCGGACGACCCGACCGGCGCCGGACTCCGCGACGAGCACGCCGCCGTCAGGTGTGATGGCCACGCCAGCGGGGTCGCGCAGGCCCGACGCGAGGACTTCGACGTTGCCCGCGTCGACCGATAGCACCCGCCCGGTTCCGAGTTCGGCGAATACCGCTCCCGCCGGGCCGATCGCGATCCCGTACAGCTGGTCGAATCCGTCTGCCAGAACCTCTGTTTCGCCCGCGGCGGGCACATACCGCGATACTTGGCCTCCAGAAGTAGTCACCACGAACTCGCCAGGGCCTGTTGGCGCCAGCCCACGCAGAAATCCGGGGTAGCCCGGCGAGAACAACATCCCGACGGTCTGCAACGAGCCGTCGGGGCGCACGACGTAGAAGTAGGTGCCGTCTGCGACGTACAGGTCGCCGTCGTCACCAACCGCGAGGTCCAACGGCCAGTTCAGCCCGCCCGGCAGCAACGTGCGCGTTTCCCCGCCGTGCAGGATCTCGGTGATCTCGCCGGTGAAGTTCGAGACAAACAACCGCCCGTCGGCGAATGTGCAGTTGTCCAGGCCGGGAGTGAGCTGGGCCAGAACGGTCTGCTCTCCGCTGCGCGGGTCGACGCGCAGGACTTGCCCGCTGGCGACCTGTGTGGAGACGATGAAGCCGTCGGCATCGAACTTCACCGAGTCCGGGACACCGAGGTCACCTGTAACTCGTTGTGGCTCAACGCCGCCCGAATTGCCGCTCGCGTCCGCCCTGTCGAGGTCAATGCGCCAGATCTCGTTGGCTCCCATCACCGGGAAGTACAACCAGCCGTCGGGACCGACTTCCATCGCATTGGGCGACGGGATGTTCTCGAGCAACACTTTTGGTGCGCCGCCGTTCAGATCGAGCTCCAGCAGGCGCCCGCCTTCGCGGCACTCGTTGACGAACAACCGGTCCTGGTGAACGGTGATGCCGTTGGCGGACGGCAGGTCGTCGCGCAGCACGCGGGCTCGGCGATCGGCGTCGAGCACGCTGACCCGGCCGTCCATCACCTCGGTGGCGAACAGATTCCCTTTCGAGTCGAAGGCGACGTCGTCGGGCGCAATGATGTCGCCACCCTTCGGGCTCACGGTTCCCAGCTGTCCAGTGGCGAGGTCCACCGCGCTGATCTGGCTGCCCGTCACCTGCGCGACGTAGATGCGTCCGTCCGGGCCGGTTCGCAGGCCGTTGGCGCCGAACAGCCGAGAAGAGGCGGTCACCCGCTCGACTCGCCAGCCATTGGCCGCGGTCGGCGTGGTTGCGAGCGGGTAGCGGTTGTCTTGCGCCGACATGGCACTTGACGTTATCAACTGCTACTAGTCCAGACAATAGGAAGACAGGCCGCCGAACACGCCTTGACGCAGCGATTACCGCTGCGGAATAGTGTTCTTCAATATGCAGAGCACTATATGTTGTCCGGACAAATAGCACGGCTATGGATGATCTCTTGAGGCTCGACGGGCGCATCGTCGTGGTGTCGGGTGCCGGCGGCGGCGGCATCGGCACCACTGTCACGAAGCTGGTGGCGCAGGCCGGGGCCGTCGTGGTGGCGGTGAGTCGGTCGAAGGAGAACCTCGACGAACACGTCGGTCCCCTCACGCGGCAGGGCTTGCCGGTCGTGCCGGTCGCTGCCGACGCGTCGACCGATGACGGCATCGCCGCGGTGATCGAACAGGTCCGGCAGTGTGACGGTGCGCCCTACGGTCTCGTCAACATCGCAGGCGGCGCGGCGCCGTCCACGTGGATGCCGTCGACGCGGGTCAATCGTTCGGACTGGCGGGAGTTGTTCGTTGCGAATTTGGAGACGGCGTTCTTCATGAGTCAGGCCGTGGCGGCAGAGATCCGCGGGCATAACGCCACAGGCTCGATCGTCTCGGTCTCTTCGATCAGCGGGATGAACACGGCGCCGTTCCACATCGCATACGGGACGGCCAAGGCGGCGGTCGCGGCGATGACGCGCACGATGGCGGTCGAACTCGCGCTGGAAGGCATTCGCGTTAACGCTGTGGCGCCGGGAGTCACCGCGACCGCGGCTTCGCTGACCTACACCGGCGAAGACCACGACCGCGATCGGCAGGCGATTGCGATGGGCCGCCGCGCGCGACCCGAGGAGCAGGCCGGCGCCATCCTGTTTCTGCTGTCCGACCTATCGAGCTACATCACCGGCCAAACCCTGCTGGTCGACGGTGGCATCAGCCTCAAGTGGAGCCACCTCGGCGCAGACAACACGTCGCTGTTCCTCAAGGACGATTCGTTCCGCGAAGCAATCAAGGAGATGTGATGGACGAAATGTCTGACACAGCAGAGCTTTCGGACCCGGTAACCATCGGCGTCGACGCCTACATATCTGAGGACTATGCGCGCGCCGAACGCGACAAACTGTGGCGCAAGGTATGGCAGCAGGTCGGCCGCGTCGAGGAGCTGCCGGAGGTCGGCAGCTATCTGACTCACGAGATTCTCGACGACTCGATCATCGTCGTGCGAACCGGAGCAAACGAATTCGCGGCGCATCACAACGTGTGCATGCACCGTGGCCGAAGACTGGTCGACACACCCGAAGGCGCGAAGAACGCCTGCGGGCGTGCGCGCAAGTCGTTCGTCTGCGGATTCCACGGCTGGACATACGGTTTGGACGGTGCCTGCATCCACATCCGGGAGCAGGACGACTGGAAGGGCGTGCTGACGCCGCAGAACACTCACCTCGCCCCGGTACGCGTCGATACCTGGGGTGGCTGGCTGTGGATCAACATGGACCCCGACTGCGAGCCGCTGATGGACTATCTGTTCCCCGCGGCGAAGATCCTCGACCCGTTCGGCTTGGAGAACATGCGCTACAAGTGGCGCAAGTGGCTGAACTTCGACTGCAACTGGAAAGTCGCGATGGAGGCCTTCAACGAGACCTACCACGTCTTCACGACGCATCCGGAGTTCAACAAGTTCGGTGAGTTCAAGGGCTGGGCCAAGGCGCAGGGCAGGCACAGCAACATCGGCTACGACGCGCCGGACGACCTGGAGGAGACCAAGTCCAAGATCCGGCTCGGCATCGGTGATCCGCGCATCTCGACCGCCGAAATGCAGGTCTACACAATGGAAGAAACCAATGCGACCACGACGCAGACGCTGGTGAACGCAGCGCTGCGACTCGTCGACGAACTTCCCGAGGGCACTCCGGCGGACAGGGTCCTCGAGCACTGGCTGACGTCCGCGCGCAAAGACGACGCCGCCCGTGGCGTGATCTGGCCGACGATTCCTGCTGACATCCTGGGCCAAAGCGGCACGGCCTGGCAGATCTTTCCGAACTTTCAGATCGGCCAGGGCCTGACCAGCGCCCTGTGCTACTGCGCGCGGCCGCATCCGAGCTACGACCCGAACAAGTGCATCTTCGAGGTCGCGGTCTTCGAGCTGTACCCGAAGGGGCAAGAGCCGCAAACCGAATGGGAGTACACCCCGGTGGGCGACCCAGGCTGGCGGTCGGTGCTGCCGCAGGACTTCTCGAACATGGCCGCCGTGCAGCAGGGCATGAAGTCGCTTGGATTCCCCGGCACCAAGCCCAACCCGTACCGCGAACGCAGCACCGTCAACCTGCACACCCAGCTGGCGAAGTACATGGGCACCGGCGAACCGCGAAACCTCTAGGAGCACGATGACCGATTGCGCACAACCGACGCAAACACCGGACGACATCGACATCCCCGCACTGCGGGAGCGTTACCGTTTGGAGCGGGAGAAGCGCCTGCGCCCGGAAGGCAGCAAGCAATACATCGAGCTGCAGGACGACTTCGCCGGGTACTACGAAACCGATCCCTACACCCCGGTAGCGCCCCGGGACCCGATTTCCGAAGACATCGACGTGGCCGTGCTAGGCGGCGGATTCGGCGGTCTGCTGTCCGCGGCTCATCTGAAGAAGGCCGGAGTAGACGACGTCCGCGTCATCGAGCTGGGCGGCGACTTCGGCGGAGTGTGGTACTGGAACCGATACCCCGGAATCCAGTGCGACAACGAATCCTACTGCTACATACCGTTGCTCGAAGAGCTCGACTTCATGCCGTCGAAGAAGTTCGCCGACGGTGCCGAGATCTACGAACACTGCCGGCGTATCGGAAAGCATTTCGGTCTCTACGATTCGGCCATCTTCTCCACCCAAGTGCGTGATCTGCGCTGGGACCAAAACGTCAAGCGGTGGCGAATTGCGACCAACAGGGGCGACGACATCCGCGCCCGGTTCGTGGTGATGGCGTCGGGCCCGTTCCACCGGCCGAAGCTGCCAGGCATCGAGGGCATCAAGGATTTCAAGGGTCACAGCTTCCACTCGTCGCGATGGGACTACGACTACACCGGCGGGGACACCACCGGCGGGCTGGACAAACTCGCCGACAAACGCGTCGCCGTCGTCGGCACCGGCGCGACGGCGATCCAAATCGTGCCGTTCCTCGCCCGCGATGCCAAGCAGCTGTTCGTGTTTCAGCGGACACCGTCGTCGGTCGACGTCCGCAACAACGCACCGACCGACCCCGAATGGGTGCAGTCGCTGAAGCCCGGATGGCAGAAGCAGCGGCAGCGCAACTTCCACTCGTGGACCTTCGAGGGGATGGCTTTGGGCCAGCCGGACCTGGTGTGCGACTTCTGGACTGAGCTCGGGCGCAACACGGCCGCGCGCGTGCTCGCATTGGACGACCCCGCGTCCTTGACACCCGAAGAGTTCATGGCGATCCGGGAGGAGGAGGACTACAAGGTCATGGAGCGGCTTCGCCGCCGCGTCGCGAGCATCGTCGACGATCCCGAGACCGCCGAGATGCTCAAGCCCTACTACCGGTTCTTGTGCAAGCGGCCGCTTTCCAACGACGAGTTCTTGGCTACGTTCAACCGGCCGAGCGTCACACTGGTTGACGTGTCGGCGACGAAGGGCGTCGAGCGGGCCACCGAAAAAGGCCTTGTGGCCAACGGGGTCGAGTACGAAGTCGACTGCATCATCTACGCCAGCGGATTCGAGATCACCACGGAGATCAGCCGCCGGTATTCGATCGACGTGATCGAGGGCCGCGACGGGCGCTCACTGTACGACTATTGGCGCGGCGGCTACAAGACGTTGCACGGCATGAGCAGCCGCGGGTTCCCGAACCAGTTCTTCACCGGGTTCACCCAGGTCGGCATCTCTGCGAACATCGCGGCAAACTACGAGCTGCAGGGCGAGCACATCGCCTATATCGTCTCCGAAGCGCTGGCCCGCGGGGCCACCACCGTGGAACCCAGTCAGCAGGCACAGGACGAGTGGTGCGCGACGATCCGGGACAGCGCGGTCGACAACTCGGCATTCGACGCGCAATGCACGCCCGGCTACTACAACAACGAAGGCGGCGGCGGGGGAATCGCAGAAGGGGAGGGCATTCGATCCCATCTCGGTGAGCCGTACGGGCCCGGGTTCTACGCGTTCGGCGACCTGCTGAGGGAATGGCGCGACAAGGGCGATCTCGACGGCCTGGTGCTCGGATCGTGAATGCCTGAACTGAGATTCGACGATCGCGTCGCCGTCGTCACCGGCGGCGGGCGCGGGCTGGGCCGTGCGTACGCGACGTTGCTCGCGTCGCGGGGGGCGAAGGTCGTCGTCAACGATTCCGGCGGGAGCCTCACCGGGGGCGGGAGCGACGCCGGGCCTGCCGAGGACGTCGTCGGTCAGATCACCGCGGCAGGAGGCGACGCTGTCGCCAACACCGAGTCGGTTGCGACCGCCGCGGGCGGCGCGGCAATCGTCGATGCGGCGCTCGATCATTACGGCCGCATCGACATCGTGATCCACAACGCCGGCATCGTGCGGCGGGCACCGTTGCGCGAGATGACACCGGAGGACTTCGACGCGGTTCTCGACGTCCATCTGCGCGGTGCGTTTCATGTTGTGCGGGCTGCTTTTCCGGTGATGTGCGAAGCCGGATACGGCCGCATTGTGCTGACCTCCTCGATTGGCGGCGTGTACGGCAACCACGGGGTTGCGAACTACGCCGCCGCCAAGGCCGGTGTGATCGGTTTGACCAACGTCGTCGCGCTCGAAGGCGCGTCCGAGGGCGTCACATGTAACGCGATCGTGCCCGGTGCGCTGACCAGGATGGCCGAGGGACTCGACACTTCCGCGTACCCGCCGATGGGACCGGAACTGGTTGCGCCGACGGTGGCCTGGCTCGCCCACGAGTCCAACACGGCCACCGGGGAAGTGTTCGTCGCCATTGCCGGCCGGGTCGCGAAGCTCGTGATCGCCGAAACGCCAGGCGTATACCGGTCGTCGTGGACCGTCGAAGACGTCGCCGAGCAGATGCCGGCCATCCGTGACGACAGTGCCCCGGTGAGCTTTCCTGCGGTTCCCGACGGGCATGCCGACCACATCCGGTACAGCTTTGCGATGGCGAGCCGCCGATGAGCCTCTCGGGCGAAGAGAGACGTCACATACCTGGCGCAGGCCCGCTGGCCGGCGTGCGCGTGGTCGATCTGACCGCGATGGTAATGGGTCCCTACTGCACGCAGATCATGGCCGACATGGGTGCCGACGTGATCAAAGTCGAACCGCCACAAGGCGACAACACCCGATACATCTCCGTGGGCCCCGCGCCCGGCATGAGCGGAGTATTCGTCAACGTGAACCGCGGCAAACGCAGCGTTGTCTTGGACCTGCAGACCGAGGCGGGCAAGACCGCGTTGCACACATTGATCAAAGATGCGGACGTGTTCATCCACTCGATGCGCGCCAAAGCTGTCGCCAAGCTCGGCTTCGGCTATGACGACGTCGCCGCTCTCAACCCGGCGATCGTCTATACCAACTGCTACGGATACGGGCGGCGCGGTCCGGAGAGGGATCGGCCCGCCTATGACGACACGATCCAGGCCGAATGCGGGCTGCCCGCAGTGCAACAGCAGCTCACCGGCGAAGCCAGCTACGTCGGCACGATCATGGCCGACAAGGTGGCCGGGCTGACCGCGCTCTACGCGACGATGATGGCGTTGTTCCATCGCGAGCGCACCGGTGAGGGGCAGGAGGTCGAGGTCAGCATGTTCGAAACGATGGCGTCGTTCATTCTCGTCGAGCATGCCAACGGCGCGATGTTCGACCCACCGCTCGGCCCCGCCGTCTATCCGCGCACCGTGGCACCCAATCGTCGGCCATACCGCACCCGCGACGGTCACATCGCCGCGTTGATCTACAACGACAAGCACTGGAACGCATTCATCGAAGCGGTGCGCCCGGTGTGGGCATGCGAGCTCTACGCGACGCTGGAGCAGCGGGCGCACCAGATCGACACCGTCTACGGGCTGCTGGCAGAGACGATGGCCGAGCGCACGACAGAAGAGTGGCTGGCGCTGTTCCGGGAACTGGAGATACCCGCCGCACCGATGAACACACCCGATGCGTTGTTCGACAACCCGCACCTCAACGCGGTCGGGTTGTTCGAGACCATCGACACCCCGCACGGCCCGGTGCGGTTTCCCGGTGTGCCCACCTGGTTTTCACGGACCCCCGGTCGCGTCGCGGGTCCTGCACCGGAGCTGGGCGCCGACACGGACGAGGTGCTCAACGAACTCGGCCTGGCAGGGGTCGACCGTGGACTTTGACATGGGAGAGCGGGCTACGCAGTTGCGCGGCACGCTTCGGGACCTGGTGAAAGCACATGTGCCCGAGCACTTCCTGGGGGCGTTCACCGACAACCCGGAGGATTTGGCGGCGGCGCAGCGGTTCTGTCGGACACTGGCCGAGCGCGGCCTGTTGTGCATGTCGTGGCCGGAGGAGTTCG
This sequence comes from Mycobacterium sp., assembly GCA_036558625.1. Taxonomy (GTDB): domain Bacteria; phylum Actinomycetota; class Actinomycetes; order Mycobacteriales; family Mycobacteriaceae; genus Mycobacterium. The sequence continues at coordinate 63,430 of DATBFF010000197.1, forward strand.
GCGGCAGTGACGCGAGCGTGTGGGAACAGACCGTCGTCCGTGAAGAGATGTGGGCACACCACGAGCCGCGCGGTGCCCAGTACATGGGTGTCAACTGGGTCGGCCCGATCATCATGCGGCACGGCACCGAAGAGCAGCAGCGCCAACATCTTCCACCGATCGCACGTGGTGAAGTGATCTGGTGCCAAGGCTTTTCGGAACCGGAAGCCGGCTCGGACCTGGCATCGCTGCGGACGGCGGCGCGGCCCGATGGTGACGGCTGGCGGGTCAGCGGTCAGAAAATCTGGACGTCATACGCGACGATGGCCCAGTGGTGCTTCCTGCTCGCCCGAACGTCCAAGGGCGAAAAGAAGCAGCAGGGATTGACGATCTTCCTGGTACCCATGGACGACCCGGCGATCCAAGTCCGGCCGATCCGCGCGATGCTGGGACCGCATCACCTCAACGAGGTGTTCTTCGACGACCTCAAGGTAACCAGAGCCAAAGTCCTGGGCGAGGTCGATGCGGGCTGGTCGATTGTGGCTGACGTGATGTCGTTCGAGCGTGTCGGAATCGCCCGCTATGCCCGCTGCGAACGGCTTCTTGCGGCCGCGCCCGATGCTCTCGGCGAGCACTGGGACGAGTTGCCGGGCGAACTGCGCGGGCGGTGGGCGCGAATGCTGACGCACTGTCGGCGCGCGCGGTTGCTCGCCTACCGGGTGGTGGCCTTACAGAGCAGCGGGCGGATTCAGCCGGGTGACGCGGCCGCGTACCGGATCGCAGTCACCAAACTGGACCAGGACAGCGCCGAGGTGCTGATGGAGCTCGCGGCGGCGCTGCCGCGCGGTGATGAGGCCACGGAGTACTACCGTGCCGAAGTGGAAGACCACTGGCGCTACTCGCAGGCGTCCACGGTCGCGTCGGGCAGCATCGAGGTGCAGCGCATGCTGCTGTCGCGGAGCATGTTGGCCGACGGAAAGACTCGGTCATGATCCTCGACCTCGGCGACGAAGCCAAAGAGTATGGGCGCGAGGCGCTTCGCGCGTTCGAGGCCGCCGGTGGCGATCACCTGCTGCAGCAGGCCGAAGCCAAGCCCGATATGCGGGAAGCGTTAGTCGCGCCTGTCCTCGACCGGCTCGGCGCATTGGACCTGGAACCTCGCACCGATCCGGACTCGCTTGAAGCAGCCGCCGCGCTGTGCCGCAGTGCCGGTTATTGGGCCCTGCCGTACCCGGTCGCCGAGCGCCTGGCGAAGCCAACCGACCTCGACGTCGACGGGCTAGTCGTCGTCGCCGACACGATTCCGGAAGCACCACTGGCTGGCCTCGACGGCCATTGGGCTGCAGTGACTTTGGCCGGTCAACGAAGCAGCGTCGTCGGCCAGTCCGCGGGCGGGCGGGCCTTCGTCGCCGCACTCGAACTGTCCGCGGTCGACGGTGAGGGTGGCGCGGACGTCGCACTCGGGCTGGTGCTGCCATGCTGGACGCTACTCGGAATGCTGGACCGCGCCGTGGAACTCACGGTCGCGCACATCCGGCTGCGCAAGCAGTTCGGCCAGCCGCTGTCGTCGTTTCAAGGCGTGCAGTTTCAGCTGACCGACGCCGAGGTCGAACGCAGCGGCCTCGACATCCTCGCCAAGTACGCGCTGTGGAGCATCGGCAGCGACGACGAACTCGACGACGCGCTGGCACTGCGGCTCGCCGCCATCGAGGCGGCAGAAGTGGTCTTCCGGGTCTGCCATCAGCTGCATGGCGCCGTCGGATTCTGCGACGAGACAACGTTGTCGTGGTTGTCGCGTTACAGCCAGCCACTGCGGCGGCTTCCGCTAGGGCTCTCGGCCACACGCGCAGAGTTGACCCGCCGCGTGGGCCGCCGCGGGCTGAGAGGGCTGTACGCATGACAGACCTCGACGAGTTTCGCGCCGACGTGCGGGCGTGGTGCGAACAACACGTTCCGAAGGGGTGGCGCGAAGCGCAGACGGGCGCCGGTGACGCCGATTTCGTCAGGTTCCAAAAGGACTGGTTCGCTGAGCTGCACCGCGCCGGCTTCGCAGTGCCACACTGGCCACGCGAATGGGGCGGGGGACTATCGGTACCCAAGCAGATCACCCTCTACCAGGAGCTGGCCGCCCACGACGCACCCAGGCTTGTGCTCGCATTCGTCGGAATCCACCACGCCGCAGCCACATTGCTTGCCGCGGGTACCGACGAACAGCGCCGGCGCCACCTTCCGGCGATCCTGGACGGCGAGATCTGGGTGCAGGGCTTCTCTGAGCCCGAAGCCGGATCCGACCTCGCGAGCCTGCGCACAATGGCACGCCGGGAGGGCGACACCTACATCGTCAACGGCCAGAAGCTGTGGGCAAGCGGCGCCATGCACGCGAACTGGTGCCTGCTGCTCGCGCGCACCGATCCAGACGCTCCCAAGCGTCACGGCATTTCGTACTTCCTGCTGGACATGTCCAGCGTCGGCGTCGAGGTGCGACCCATCCGCAATGCTGTCGGCGACTCCCATTTCTGCGAGATATTTTTGACCGACGTGGCGATCCCCTCGGACAACCTCGTTGGGCAAGAGAACGCGGGATGGCAAGTGGCTCAAGCGACGTTGGGTGCCGAGCGTGGCATGACGATGCTCGAGCTGGCGGAGCGGCTCGGCAATGCCGGGTTTCGCTGGCTGCGCCAAACGAGTCCCGTCGACGACCCTGTCGTCGCAGATCGGCTGGCGCAGTTCGAGATCGAGATCGCCGGCTTGCGGGGGCTGTGCCGCGAAGTGGTCGAAGCGCACGAAGCCGGCACTGTGGGCGCCGCCAACGCATCGATCGTCAAGCTGTACTACAGCGAACTGCTGCAGCGGATGGCCGACTTCGGCACTGACGTCGCAGGCCTTCCCGCGCACACGCAACTGCGCAAACCGATGTCCAGCGGGTGGGAGTCCGGGGCGTGGCTGCTCGACTTCATCGGCTCCTGGGAATGGACGATCCCCGGCGGTGCCAGCGAGATCCAGCGGACGATCATCGGTGAGCGTGGGCTCGGTCTGCCGAGGGAACCGAGCGTCGTCTGATGAGTTTCGCCGAGTTCCATGCTGAATTGCGTTCAGTTGCAAGCGGTCTGTTGTCAAAGGACCGAGTGGTTGATTGGGCTGTCATCACCGCCGCGGGGTGGGCCGGGCTGGAGGTGCCCGGCGATGTCGGCGGCGCGGGCGCCACGTTTCGTGAGGTCGCGATCGTCTGCGAGGAGATGGGCCGCGCCGCGAGCGCCAATAGTTTCTTCGGCAGTGCTGTGCTGGCAGTGGGCGCGCTCAACGCGCTGCAACCGAGCGCCTCTCGTGACGGCATGCTGCGCGACGTCGCGTCCGGAGAAGCCAGGGTGGCCGTCGCGCTGGAGCCGGGCGAGTTTGTCCTGGACGCCGAGGGCGCCGACCGGCTGTTGATCATCACTACTGATTCCTGCGGCACGCCGGTGGTCGTCGCCACACACGACTTGGTGGTAACACCGCAACCCGTCTTGGACGACACCCGGCGCCTGGCGGTGGTACCCCGTCCGGAGGTCGCGGACGCGGACGTGCTGCGGTTCGACGGCGACCCCGACGAGCGGGTCCGCCAGCTGCACGACCGGGCGGCGGTCGCAATCGCCTGCGACAGCCTCGGGCTCAGCGAGGCGATGCTGTCCGCAACGGTCTCCTATGCGAAAGCGCGTCACCAGTTCGGCCGGCCCATCGGCTCGTTCCAAGCCGTCAAGCATGCCTGTGCCGACATGCTCGTGACGATTTCCGTTGCCCGCCAACTTGTCAACGCAGCGGTAGAAGCCGTTGCCTACTCTCGCGCGGACGCCTGGGTCGCGGCGTCGATGGCGAAGGCATACACGTGCGCCGCGGCAGTCGACATCGTCGGCAAGGCGATGCAGCTACACGGCGGCATCGGATACACCGCCGAAAGCGGCATCCACGTCTACCTGAAGCGTGCCGCACTCAACCGTGCGCTGTTCGGATCCCCGGCGGCGCATCGCAGAAGACTCGCACAACGTTATCTTCAAGACAGCTAGGAGCATTGAGCATGGGCGTACCCGTCTACAAGCGGATTCTGGATCTTTTCGAGGCCGAGGGCGTCAACACGCTCTTCGGCATCCCCGACCCGAACTTCGTGCACATGTTCGCCGAGGCGGACGCACGCGGATGGTCGGTGGTCGCCCCGCACCACGAAGAGAGCGCGGGCTTCATGGCCGAGGCGGCGTCACGCATGACCGGTAAACCCGGCCTGTGCATCGGCACCCTCGGTCCGGGCGTCGCCAACATCGCGGGCGCGATGATGTGCGCGAAGGTGGAGAACTCGCCGGTGATCTTCCTCGGTGGCCAGCGCGCGCGCATCACCGAACGGCGCGTCCGCCGCGGCCGGATCCAATTCGTCTCGCAGGAAGGGCTTTTCGCGCCGTCGGTGAAGTACAGCGCGTCGATCGAGTACGCCGACCAGACCGACGAGATCGTTCGAGAAGCAATCCGGCGTGCGATGTCCGGCACACCCGGACCGGCCTATATCGAATACCCGTCGCACGTGATTCTCGAAGAACTTGACGTGCCCGCGCCGTTGGTACCCAGCGCCTACCGGCTCGTCAACCAACGCGCCGGCGCTCCCGAGGTCGAGCAGGCCGCCGAGCTGATCCGGGATGCCAAGCGTCCGATCCTTCTCGTCGGCCACGGCGTGCACACGTCGCGCGCCAGTGCCTCCGTCAAGGAGCTTGCCGACCTGATGGCGTGCCCGGTGATCCAAACTTCGGGCGGCACCTCGTTCATCGCGGGACTGGAGGACCGCACGTTCGCCTACGGATTCTCGCCGGCGGCGGTCGAAGCGGTGGTGTCTTCTGATCTGTGTATCGCGTTGGGCACCGAGCTCGGTGAGCCGGTTCACTACGGTAAGACGCGTCACTGGGCGGAGAACAATGCCCACCGCAAGTGGGTCTACGTCGAGCAGGACCCGGTGGCGATCGGCGTGAACCGGTCGGTGGACGTGCCGCTGGTGGGTGACCTGCGCGGCGTCGTCCCGCAGCTCGTCGACGCGCTCAAAAACAACCCCCGCGCACCGTTACCCGACCTCGACCGCTGGATTGGCCAGGACGCGAAAGAGCTTGCCGAACTGGCAGACTCGGCGCCCACGGGGCGGACACCGATCCATCCTGCGCGGTTCGTCGTCGAAGCGACCAAGGCGTTTCCGGCAGACGGGATCATGGTTCGCGACGGCGGGGCGACGGTGATCTTTCAGTGGACGTATTCGCAAGCCAAGCCACACGACGTGATCTGGAACCAGAACTTCGGACATCTCGGCACGGGTTTGCCCTACGCCGTCGGGGCGTCGGTGGCCGACGGCGGGAAGCGGCCCGTCATGCTGCTGACCAGTGACTCGGCATTCTTGTTCCACATCGCCGAACTGGAGACGGCCGCCCGGTGCAACCTGCCACTGGTCTGCGTCGTGGGCGTCGACCACCAGTGGGGGCTCGAAGTCGGCGTCTACAAGCGCACTTTCGCCCAACCGTCGCCGCAGCCCGGGGTGCACTGGAGCAAAGACGTCCGGTTCGACAAGATCGCCGAGGGCTTCGGCTGCCACGGCGAGTATGTCGAGAAGGAGGGCGACCTGGGCCCGGCGATCGAGCGGGCCTATGCGAGCGGCAAGACGGCCGTTGTCCACGTCTGCATCGACCCGAAAGCGAATTCCGAAGAGATGCCCCGCTACGACGAGTTCCGGACGTGGTATGCAGAAGGCACGCAGTAAGGAGAGTGCTATGCGCGACTATCTGAAGTTCTACATCGACGGCAAGTGGGTCGACCCCGTCGAGCCGAAAACCCTGGACGTCGACAACCCGACCACCGAGCAAGTATCCGGCAAGATCGCCATCGGGTCCGCAGCAGACGTCGACAAGGCCGTCAAGGCGGCCCGGAAGGCGTTCGCCACCTGGTCACAGAGCACCCGCGAGGAACGACTGGACCTGTTGCAGGCGATCCTCGCCGAGTACCAGAAGCGGGCCGGCGACCTCGCGGACGCGGTGAACGAGGAGATGGGAGCGCCGCCGTCGCTGGCCGCGGGGCCCCAGGTCAACATGGGCATGGGCCATCTCATGACCGCTATCGACGTGCTGAAGAACTTCTCCTTCGAGGAACAGCACGGCACCACGCTCGTGGTCAAAGAGCCCATCGGCGTCTGCGGGCTGATCACGCCGTGGAACTGGCCGATCAACCAGATCGCCTGCAAGGTGTATCCGGCGCTGGCCACGGGTTGCACCATGGTCTTGAAGCCGTCCGAGGTGGCGCCGTACTCGGGACAGATCTTCACCGAGGTGATGGACGCGGCCGGGGTTCCGGCCGGCGTGTACAACATGGTGTTCGGCGACGGTCCCGGCGTGGGCGCCGCGATTTCCAGCCATCCCGACATCGACCTGGTCTCGTTCACCGGGTCGACCCGCGCTGGTGTCGACGTGGCGCGCAACGCGGCTCCAACCGTGAAGCGGGTGACACAGGAACTGGGCGGCAAGAGCCCGAACATCGTCATCGACGACGACAAGTTCGCCGAGAGTGTCGGCGCGGGCGTGGCCACCATGATGGTCAACTCCGGCCAGAGCTGTAATGCACCGTCGCGCATGCTCGTGCCGAAATCCCGCATGGACGAAGCCGTCTCGATCGCGCGCAGCGTGGCTGAGGGCGTCAAGGTTGGCGACGCCGCTGACAAGACAGCGATCGGGCCGGTGGCCAGCAAGGCGCAGTTCGACAAGGTGCAGGGCCTGATCCAGAAGGGCATCGAGGAAGGTGCCGAGGTAGTCGCCGGCGGCCCGGGTCGCCCCGACGGACTCGACACCGGCTATTACGTCAAGCCCACGGTCTTCGGCAACGTCACCAACGACATGACGATCGCGCGAGAGGAGATCTTCGGGCCGGTGCTGTGCATCCTCGGCTACGACGACGTCGACCAGGCAGTCGAGATCGCCAACGACACCGACTACGGGCTCTACGGCTACGTGTCGGCGGCCGATCTCGACGCCGCGCGGGCCCTGGCCCGCAAGATCCGCGCCGGCGCGGTGGCGATCAACCACGCCTTCGACCTGAACTCCCCGTTCGGAGGTTACAAGCGCAGCGGCAACGGCCGGGAGTGGAGCGAGTTCGGGTTCCACGAGTATCTGGAGATCAAGAGCGCGCTGGGCTACGCGCCGGAAGGCGCTTCCTCCTAGGCCGCACGCGGCACGAGAATTTACGTTTAGGGAAGCGGTTCGCAGGGCACGTCTCCCGCATGATTATGCGTCGCGTCGTTTCGCTCCTCGGCCCTGCGGTGCTCGCGGCGTGCGCCGTCAGCGCTTCGGTTCTTTCCGTCTCTGCGCTCACCCGCGCCTCCGCGCAGCCATGCCCCGACGTAGAGGTGGTGTTCGCTCGCGGTACCGGTGACCCAGCCGGCGTCGGGCCGGTGGGTCAGGCATTCGTCGACGCTTTGAGCGCTCGCATGGGCGGCAGGTCGATGGGTGTGTACCCGGTCGACTACCCCGCCACCGAAGTCTGGGATACCGGAATCGACGGCATCAGAAACGCGGCTACTCACGTGGTTGACACGGCGGGCAGCTGTCCCAAGACCAAGATGGTGCTCGGCGGATACTCGCAAGGCGCGGCGGTGATGGGCTTCGTCACTTCGGCTGCGGTACCTGCCGGCATCGATCCCGCGACCGTGCCGAAACCGCTGCAGCCCGACGTGGCCGCACACGTGGCCGCGGTCGTCCTTTTCGGAATGCCGAATGTCCGGGCCATGAACTTCCTGAACGAGCCGCCGGTAGACGTCGGCCCGCTGTATCAGGGCAAGACCCTCGAGTTGTGCGTTCGCGACGACCCGATCTGCTCCGAGGGGCTGAATTTCGCCGCACACGATACGTACGCAGACAACGTCAGCATGATCGACCGCGGAGCGGACTTCGCCATGCAGGGAATTCAGACGCCTGCCGGCACGCCGGTGCCGGGCGCGACTCCCGGCCAAGGTTTCGGATCATGACGTGCCCGTAACCCGGTGTGAGTGACTAGGGATCTTGGCGGCGCGTTTCCTCGCGGGCTTGGGATACGGCGCGCCGAATTGCGGCACCTCGTGCGGGCCGGACTGACGCGCAGCCGCGATAGCGGTGCGCAGCGGTCGGGCCAGCACGGCAAACGACGCCATGTCGAACAGCATCGGCGTGAGCAGCCGGTTGTGAATGAAGGCAAACGCGCTGCCGGTCTCCGGGTCCGCCCAGCCGAGCGTCCCGCCCAGGCCGACATGCCCAAATCCCTTGAGTATTCCGGGAACCGGGGATTCGTGATAGCCGAGGTGAAACGGCATCGGTATCACCATGTTCATGTCGGGCCGCACCCGCGGCGTCCCGGCCAGGCTGCCGGCCAGCTTGGCTGACAGGAACCTTTTTCCGTCGATGCGGCCGCCGTTGGCCAGCGCGGCGTACATCTTCGCGAGGCCGCGGGAGGTGACGACGCCGTTGGCGGCGGGCACTTCCCCGTCGAGAAATGGAATGTCGCCCTGCACAAAGGATTTGATCCCGGGAAAATACATCGCGCCAAACGCTCCGGAGATTGGCAACCCGGCGACTTTGGGGGCGACGAAGTTGAACAGCGGGTTGGGCCGGGTGCTCTGCGGTGCGAGAATCTGGGCGACCGTGGTCGGCGAGCCCGCCGGGGGGCGGCCGAGGTGCAGTCCGTCGGTGTTGAGTGGACGAGCCAACTCTCTGCGGATCAGGTCCCGCATGCCCGATCCGGTCACCGCCCGAGCGAGGCCGGACAGCAACCAGCCGTAGGTCAGTGCGTGGTAGGCGGGCGCACCTTTGAGATGATCCACCGGAGCGGCGGCGAGCCGTTCCTCCATCAGGATGTGATCCATCAGCTCGGCCTTGGTGACGCCCTTGAGGTGCGAGAGGCCGGATCGATGCCGCAGCACATCGCGAACCGTGATCTCGCCCTTGCCGTTTGCGCCGAACTCCGGCCAGTAGTCGGCCACGGGCGTGTCATAGTCGATCAACCCGCGATCGACCAGCCGGTGAATGACCGTCGACGCCACCGCCTTTGTCGCGGAGAACACCATCGCGCCGGTGTCGGCGGTCCAGTACTGCTCGCCCTTGCGGTCCGACCAGCCCGTCCACACGTCGACGACCGGCTGCCCGTCGATGTACACCGACAGCGCCCCGCCACCGAACCGGCGACCCGGGAACAACTGCGTGAAAAGCCGGATGACGCCGGCAAACCGGGGGTCGGCGGCGCCCTGCACACCGTGCGGCAGGCCGTCGTCCGGCGAGAGGTGGTGCGGCGGCGTCATGGGTCCATGATGCGGTGCGATGTAGCGTCACGTCCCGAGCATTGTCATATTGCGCGGCAGAGCCGCGCAGAGAGGACGAGCATGCGCTACGCGATCACTCACCCGATCATCAGCCACCCATGCCAGCCCGAGCTCGTCTCCGGGGCGGCGGTGAGCGCGATCGCGGTGGCGGCCGAGTCGGCCGGGTTTCACGGCTTCGGCTTCACCGACCATCCGGCGCCGACGCAGCGCTGGCTCGATGCGGGCGGGCACGACTCGCTCGACCCGTTCGTCGCGATGAGCTTCGCCGCCGCGCGGACGACGACGCTGCGGCTGATCCCCAACATCGTGGTGCTGCCGTATCGCAACCCGTTCCTCGTCGCGAAGGCCGGCGCGACGCTGGACCTGTTGTCGGGCGGGCGGTTCACTCTCGCCGTCGGCGTGGGCTATCTCAAGCGCGAGTTCACTGCTCTGGGAGTGGTTTACGACGAGCGCAACGACCTCGTCGACGAAGCTCTCGACGTGATCAGAGCGATCTGGACCGGCGACGACGTCACCTACGAGGGCACGTACTTCACCGCGCGCGGCATTACCTCCCATCCGCGACCGGTCAGCCGACCCCACCCGCCGATCTGGGTCGGCGGCAATACCGGCAGGGCGCGCCAGCGCGTCGCGGCGCACGGCGACGGCTGGTGTCCGTTCCCGGCGCCGGCGGCCCTGGCCAGCACGGCCGGGACCACCGCCATCGACTCGGTCGAGAAGTTGGGCGTGGCGATCGACGACCTGCGTCGCCGATTTGACGCCGCGGACCGGGATTTCTCCTCGGTCGACATCACGTTCACCAACTTCGCCGGAGGCGCGCCGGGGCGGCCGGATTTCAACGGTGACGACTACCTGGACGGTCTCGACAAACTGGCGGCGATCGGTGTGACGTGGGTGCAGGTCTCGCTGCCGGGGGACAGCTTGGCGCACACGCTGGAGGCGATCGACCAGTTCCGCACCCAGGTGATCGAGTGCTGAACCGCGATGCGTTCTCGCTCGACGGCCGGGTGGCGGTGGTCACCGGCGGTGGTGCGGGCATCGGACGCGCCGTCGCGGTGGCCTTCGCCGAATTCGGTGCGCGCGTCGCGATCTGGGAACGCGACGAGCCCGCTGCACGCTCGGCGGCGGACGAGGCCGGCGGTCTGGCATGCGTCGCCGACGTCCGCGACCCCGACCAGGTCGATGCCGCGCTGGCTGCTACCCGCGAAAGTCTGGGTACACCAACGATTCTCGTGAACAATGCCGGCGGTGTGTTCTGGTCGTCGCTGCTGGACACCTCGCCAAAAGCGTGGGACGCGCTGATCCGGTCGAACCTGACGCACGTGCTGCTGTGTACGCAGCGGGTCGCGCGGCTGATGGTCGAGGAGAAGCGCAGCGGCAGCGTCGTCAACGTGAGTTCGATCGAAGGTTTCCGGGCTGCGCCGGGCTACGCTGCCTACGCCGCGGCCAAAGCCGGCGTCGTCAACTTCACCAAGACCGCCGCACTCGAACTTGCCCCGCACGGGATCCGGGTGAACGGGCTGGCGCCGGACGTCACCGTCACCGAGGGGATCCGGGCCATGGCCGAAGCGGGGTTCGAAGGGCGCACGAGCCCCATGGTCCCGTTGGGCCGGCTCGGCCACGTCGACGAGATGGCCGGTGCCGCGGTCTTCCTGGCGTCGGATCTCAGTTCGTATGTGACGGGTCAGACGCTGCACGTCGACGGGGGTACCGCGGCAGCGTCGGGGTGGTATCACGACCCCGTCGACGGGCACTACATCCTCGGCACCGGAGGATGAGAACCGGGTTTCCGCTTTAGGGTAATGGCACTGTACGATTCCGTCATGCAGAAGGCGCTGGCACCCGAGATCTCCACCTGGCCGGAGGAAGACCCGCAGCTCATCGGCAGCACGTGCGGGGCATGCAACGCGACGGCCTTTCCCAAACAGGACCACTGCCCGCGGTGCAGCAGCGCCCAGATGTCAGAGGTACTGCTGCCGCGGCAGGGCACGCTCGTGGCGTGGACCACCCAGGGCTTCCCGCCCGGCCCGCCCTACGCCGGCCCGACGGGCAAGGACTTCGTGCCGTTCGGAGTCGGGCTGGTCCAACTCGACGACGTGATCCGTGTCGAAGGCCGGCTGACCGAAAACGACCCGCAGAAGCTGCAGTTCGGCATGGACGTGGAGCTGACGATGGTGCCGTTCGCCACCGACGAGGAAGGCAACGAGGTAGTGACGTTCGCCTTCCGGCCGCTGTAGAGAGGATGAGCCGAGATGACCGAAAAAAACGACGTGGCGATCATCGGTGTCGGTCTGCACCCGTTCGGGCGCTTCGACAAGACCGCGATGCAAATGGGTGCCGAGGCTGTGCAAGCCGCGCTGGCCGATGCCGGAATGGATTGGAAGGACGTCCAATTCGGGGTCGGCGGCAGCTACGAGGTGTCGAACCCTGATGCGGTGACCCGTCTCGTCGGCCTGACCGGTATCCCATTCACCGACGTGTTCAACGCGTGCGCCACAGCCGCTACCGCGACGCAGGTGTGCGCCGACACCATCCGGTTGGGCAAGTACGACGTGGGCATAGCGATCGGCATGGACAAGCATCCGCGCGGCGCCTTCACCGACGATCCCGCGAAACTGGCGCTGCCACAGTGGTATGCGCAGAACGGGCAGTTCGTGACCACCAAGTTCTTCGGGATCAAGGCCAACCGCTACATCCATGAGCACGGCATCTCGCAGGAGACGCTGGCCAGGGTGGCGGCCAAGAACTTCCGCAACGGGGAGTTGAACCCGAATGCGTTCCGCCGCAAGCCGATCTCTACCGAGGAGATCCTCAACTCGGCGGTGCTGAACTACCCGCTGACGCAGTATATGTTCTGCGCACCCGACGAGGGTGCCGCGGCGGTGATCATGTGCCGCGCCGACATCGCGCACCGCTTCACGTCGAAGCCGGTGTATCTGCGCGCGACAGAGATCCGCACTCGCCGCTACGGCGCGTACGAGGTCCATGCCACCTCGGCCCCGCTCGACGAGGACGTGTCGCCGACGGTGTACGCGTCGAAGGCGGCGTTCGAGGCGGCCGGCGTGGCTCCCGAGGACGTCGACGTGATCCAGTTGCAGGACACCGACGCCGGCGCGGAGGTGATCCACATGGCCGAGGCCGGGTTCTGCGCCGACGGTGAGCAGGAAAAGCTATTGGCCGACGGCGCAACGGAAATCAGCGGGCCGATGCCGGTCAACACCGACGGTGGGCTGATCGCCAACGGCGAGCCGATCGGCGCGTCCGGATTGCGGCAGATCCACGAACTGGTGCGTCAGTTGCGCGGCGAGGCCGGTGATCGCCAAGTGCAGGGAGAGCCGCAGGTCGGCTTTGCGCAGGTGTACGGGGCACCGGGCACCGCCGCGGCGAGCATCCTCACCCTCTAGATTCCTTGGCGCGAGCGCGCGTGTCTGCCGGGCGACTCGCCGTGATCCCTGCGGATTTCGCGCACGCTCGCGGCGAGGATTGATGTCGTGACAACGATCTCGTACCCCTGTCCTGCAGGCCCGTTGCCCGCATATCTCGCCGCGCCGTCTGGCGACGGCCCCTGGCCGGGCGTGGTCGTCGTCCACGACGCATTGGGCATGACCGAAGATCTGCGGCGCATCACGGACCGCTTTGCCGCCAACGGCTATCTCGCGATGGCTCCCGCGTTATATCGACGCGGCCAGAAACTGCGCTGCGTCGTCAAGACTTTCAGAACACTGCACCGCGGCGAGGGGAACGCCGTCGACGACTTGATCGCCGCGCGCGATCACCTCACCGGGGACCGCCGCTGCACCGGGCGAGTGGGAATTGTCGGGTTCTGCATGGGCGGCGGCTTCTGCCTGCTGTTGGCCCCTCGCGGAGTTTTCGACGCGGCCGCGCCCAACTACGGCAATCCATGGCCGAAAAACGTTGCTGCACTGAGTCAGTCGTGTCCAATAGTGGCGAGTTACGGCGGGAAGGACCGCATGCTGCCCGACGCGGCCGCCAGGCTTGAACGGCTCTTGACGGACGGCGCTGTACCGCACGACGTGAAGGAGTACTCCGACGTCGGCCATGCCTTCATGAACGAGTTCCCGGCACCGCTGCAGTTCGTGGGACGAATTGCGGGCCTGGCCTATTCAGAGCCAGAGGCCGAGGACGCCTGGCAGCGGATTCTCGGCTTCTTCAGGACGCACCTCTACTGACCTTCGGCAGAAAATGACAGGGGTGGCTCAGTGGCCTCCCGCAGCTGCGCCGGCGTCACGCCGGGGGCGATCTGCACGACTCGTAGTTCGTCCCCATTGATATCGATGACGGCTAGATCGGTGATGATGCGTTCGACCACTCGCCGCCCCGTCAAAGGCAGCGAACATTCATTGACGATCTTGGCGGTGCCGTCACGAGCCACGTGCTCCATCAGCACGATGACGCGTTTGGCTCCGTGGACCAGGTCCATCGCGCCGCCCATGCCTTTGACCATCTTGCCTGGAATCATCCAGTTCGCGAGATCGCCGGCGGCCGAAACCTGCATGGCGCCAAGGATTGCGATGTCGACCTTGCCGCCGCGGATCATGCCGAAGCTGGTCGCCGAATCAAAGAAGCTTGCCCCGCGCCTGATGGTGACGGTTTCTTTTCCGGCGTTGATGAGGTCGGCGTCGACTTGCTCGTCGGTCGGGTAAGCCCCCAGCCCGAGGATGCCGTTTTCGCTTTGCAAGACGAGTTCGACGTCGTCGGCAACGTGGTTGGGGATCAACGTCGGTAGTCCAATACCGAGGTTGACGTACATGCCGTCGGTCAGTTCTTCGGCCGCCCGGGCAGCCATTTCCTCACGACTCCACGGCATCGACGCCAACCCCGCTTCCCGAACCGGCCGAGCGTGTACACACCTTCTCGATGCGTTTGTCTTGTACTTGTTCGTCAGTGAGTGCGACGACGCGGTGCACGAATATGCCCGGTGTGTGAACGTGATCAGGATCGATCTCGCCAGGTTCGACGAGGTGCTCGACTTCGGCAATGGTTGTCCGGCCGCACATCGCCGCAAGCGGGTTGAAGTTTCGAGCTGCGCGCCGAAACATCAGGTTGCCGTGGCGATCTCCCTTCCAGGCCCGGACCAGACCGAAATCGGCGACAATCGCTTCTTCGAGCACAAACTCCCGATCACCGCCACGGGTCGTGAAGACTCGTGTCGGTTTGGCCGGGGAGGACGTGGCCACGGTGCCGTCGCTGTGGTACTTCCAGGGCAGGCCCCCTTCAGCGATCTGGGTGCCGACGCCGGTCGCCGTGTAGAACGCGGGAATACCCGACCCGCCCGCCCGCATGCGTTCGGCGAGGGTGCCTTGCGGTGTCAGTTCGACCTCTAACTGGCCACTGAGGTACTGGCGGGCGAACTCCTTGTTCTCACCGACGTAGGACGCCACGATCCGGCGGATGCGCCCATCGTTCAACAGAATTCCCAAACCCCAGTCGTCCACTCCGGCATTGTTGGACACGACTTCGAATCCCGATCTGCCCGTCTGAAACAGCGCGTCGATGAGTACCGACGGAATCCCGCACAGACCAAAGCCGCCCACCGACAGGGTCGACCCATCGGCGATGTCAGCGACCGCCTCGGCGGCCGACGCCGTCACCTTGTCCACGGGGCCATCAAATCGGTGCTCGGCGCAGCGGTCAATAGACCGGCGCGAAATGTTGACATGCTCTCGCCTTCCACCGTCATCGTTCGCTGAGCCTGACAATCTGTTCGGCCCGCCGCAGCACGGGCATGTCGACCATCGTGCCGTCCAACTGGAACACCCCGCGGTTGTCCGCCGCGGCGGCCACCACCCGCCGCGCCCAGTCGACGCGCTCAGGGTCCGGGATATAGCCGGCACGAATCACCGGCAGTTGACTGGGATGGATTGCGACCTTCGCGTCGAAGCCGACCGCGACAGCGTCCTCGACCTCGTCGCGCAGGCCGTCGAGGTCCTTGATGTCCAAGAAGACAGAGTCCAGCGCCAGGCGCGAATATGCTTTGGCGGCAAGCAAAGACGTGGCCCGCACATGCCGCGCGACATCGCGCAGCGTTCCGTCCGGATTTCTGTTGGCTGTGCCGCCGAGCGCGGCGAACAGGTCTTCCGAGCCCCACATCACGGCGACGGCGTTGTCTTCTCTGACGTTCTCGGCGACGGTGACCGCCCCCAGCGGCGTCTCGACCAGAATGATGACCTCCCGCGGCGCCAACGCGCGAACTTGCTGCGGTGACTCGCATTTCGGCAGCATCACGGTGGTGTACGCGGTGCGGTCCAGCGTTTCGAGGTCGGCCCGATAGTCCGGGGTGTCGGCGGCGTTGACCCGCACCACCGTCGTCGCCGGATCAAGCGGGTTGTCCACCAACGCGTTTCGCGCGGCCTCCCGATCCGCGGCGGCGACGCCGTCTTCGAGGTCGAGGATCACGACGTCGGCGGCTGCGGTCGCCTTGGCGAAGCGCTCGGGGCGGTCGGCGGGGCAAAACAACCATGCCGGGCCTGGCATGTTGAAGCTCACGGCTGCTCCGGTCGTGTGCGCACCATCGTCTTGCGGACCGCGGTCGCGACGACCTCACCGTGCTGGTTTCGCCCGACGTGGTGCAACGTCACGATGCCCTCACCGGGACGGCTGCGCGACAACCGTTTGTCGGTCACCACGGTCTCGGCATAGAGCGTGTCACCGTGGAAAAGGGGTTTCGGGAACGCGATCTCGCTGAACCCCAAGTTGCCGACGATGGTGCCCTGCGTGAGCTGAGCCACCGACAACCCCACAAGAGTGGACAGCGTGAACATCGAGTTGACCAGCCGCTGGTTGAACGGAGGCAGGGCGTCGGAGAACGCCGCATCCAGATGCAGCGCCTGGGTGTTCATCGTCATCGTCGTGAACAAGACGTTGTCGGCCTCGGTGATGGTGCGGCCAGGCCGGTGTAGGTAGCGCACACCGGGCTCGAACTCCTCGTACCACAGACCGCGCTGCTCGACGGTGCGTTCACCCGCAGGTTCCGTCACTGGTGGCCCTCCCGTTCAGCCGATGAATAGGTCGGGAATCGGCTCGGCCCCGCCACCGTAGCGCGCCAGGTCATAGCCCCCTGCCTCGACGAGGACCTGCTCGTCGATGTAGCAGTTGCCGGTCGTCTCGCGCGACGGCCGGGACAGCACTTCGACGGCGGCGTCGGCCATGATCTCCGGGCTACGCGACGACGCCAACTGCGCCTGCCCGTCGGGCAGGTTCGCGACCGCCGACGTGGCGATGTAGGTCTGCGGCCACAGGCAGTTGAACGCGATACCCGGCAGTTCGGCCGCCCAGCCCAACGAGAGCAACGTCATCCCGTACTTGCTCAACGTGTATGCCGGGTGCGCGCCGAGCCATCGCGGATTCATGTTCAGCGGCGGTGCGATCGTGAGAACGTGCGGATTGACCGACTCACGCAGATGCGGCAGGCACGCCTGCGTCAGAAGGAACGTGCCTTTGACGTTGATGTCGGCCATCAAATCGAACTTCTTCGTCGAAAGGGTCTCGGTGGGGTCGGTCGCGATCGCACTGGCATTGTTCACGCAGACGTCGACGCCGCCGAAGCGCTCGACGGCGACCTCGACCACCCGGCGCACGTCGGCTTCGTTACGCACGTCGCCGACGACCGCGGCGGCCTCGCCGCCGGCGGACTCGATCTCGGCCGCGGCGGTGTGCACCGTCCCCGGCAGCTTCGGATGCGGCTGGTCGGTCTTGGCCAGTAGGACGACGTTCGCACCCTGGCGGGCGGCACCGAGACCGATCGCGAGGCCGATGCCGCGGCTAGCGCCGGAAATCACCACGGTACGGTCGGCGAGGGCGCGATGTGAGCTACTCATTACCGCATGATGGTATTGGCATTCTCATTTTTTGCAAGTACGGTATCCATTGATGAACGACCAGGTACAAACGTCTTCCGGGCTGCCCCTGGAGCCGGTCTACGGCCCTGATGACGTCCGGGCGCAACCCCCGGCACCGGGCACATATCCGTTCACCCGAGGCAACTTCGGGTCGGGGTATCGCGGACGCTTGTGGACGTTTCGGCAGTACTCGGGATTCGGCACCGCAGAAGAGTCCAACCGCAGGTACCGCTACCTGCTTGACCAGGGCGGCACCGGGCTGTCGGTGGCGCTGGACCTGCCCACACAGTGCGGCTTCGACTCCGACGACCCGGAGGTGTCGGAGGAAGTCGGACGAGTCGGGGTGGCCGTCGATACCCTGGCCGACGCGGCGATCCTCTTCGATGGCATTCCACTGGACAAGATCAGCACCAGTTTCACGATCAACGGGACTGCTGCGATCCTGTTGGCCTTCTACGTTGCGGCCGCCGAGCGCAAGGGTGTCCCGCGGGCCAAGCTCACCGGCACGATCCAAAACGACATCCTCAAGGAGTATGCGTCGAGGGGCACCTGGATCTGGCCGCCGGAACCATCGCTGCGGCTGATCGCCGACACCATCGAGTTCTGTGCGGCCGAAGTGCCGAAGTTCAACGCGATCTCGGTGGCGGGTGCACACTTTCGCGATGCCGGCGCCAACGCGGTGCAGGAGATGGCGTTCACCCTCGCCGACGGCGTCACGTACTGCGACACCGTCGTCGAGCGCGGCCGGATGACGATCGACGAGTTCGCCCCGCAGATCTCGTTTTTCTTCTACACGCACGGCGACTTCTTCGAGGAGATCGCGAAATACCGTGCGGGACGGCGCCGGTGGGCGACGATCGTCCGTGAGCGCTACGGCGCGAAGACGGACAAGGCGTCGATGTTTCGATTCGGCTGCGTATCCGGTGGGGCGTCTTTGTACGCGCCGCAGGCGCAGAACAACCTGGTCCGGGTAGCCTACGAGGCGATGGCCTCCGTGCTCGGCGGCGTGCAGTCAATGTTCACCGCCGCCTGGGACGAGCCGTTCGCACTGCCCAGCGAGGAGTCGGCGACGCTGGCGCTGCGCACCCAACAGATCTTGGCCTACGAGAGCGGCGTGGCCAGGGTCGCCGACCCGCTCG
>DATBFF010000198.1:0-2854 GCA_036558625.1 Mycobacterium sp.
AGCCCCGCTGACCAAATGGTTCCCTTTGCACCGATTCTGCCAAATCAGATCAGGCGCCAGTGGCCCCAGGCCTGGTACGCAGATTGCCCGCTGGCGCGACAATCAGGCGCCTTCGCAGCTCGAAAGACGCCTGCCAGCCTACGATCTGACGAAAAGGATGGTTTCGAGCGCAGACGAATCTGTCAGGTCCGAAGGTGATGCGGCGGCGTCTTGCAGCGCAAAAGCAGTTGGAAGTGTCTGCCGAGGCCGTATGCTGCCGCGCACCTTCGTCCGCGAATGCGCCCCACCTGTCTGGTGGTCAGCACCGTCCGCTGTGTTAACGCGGCTGGTTCTCCGGCAGAGTTGGCAGGGAGCGGCCAGCGCCCGCCGCACCGTGTTCCTGCTGATACCGAGCTGACGGACGATCGCCTTGATCGGCATCCCCTCAGCCCGGTGAAGACGGCGGATCTCCGCCCAGTCCTCCACGTTGAGCACTCCCTACTGTCGACGGGGGTCCGTTTTCACCCGTGGCAGATTCGAGTGATCGTCGCAACGCCTTGCGGTGTCAGCACGTTACCGCGGCAGTGAACAAACTCGGCGGGTGTGCGCCACCCGAGCGTTTTGCGCGGACGGGTGTTGAGTCGTTCTTCGACCGCACGCAGCTCGGCCGGCGTGTGGACGGCGAGGTCGGTGTTCTTCGGGAAGTACTGGCGCAGCAGGCCGTTGGTGTTCTCGTTGCTGCCGCGCTGCCGCGCTGCCACGGACTGCCCGGGTGAGCGAAGAACACCCCTTCCCGCAATACTTTGGCGATCTCGGTGTGGTGGGCCATCTCCGCTCGCGGACGGTGCCGGCGGTGCGGTTGCCGGGCAGGTGCACCAACCGAAGGTAGCGGCTGCGCCGGTCGACCAGCGTGGCGATGGCCGAGCGCCCGCCGCGGCCCACAATGAGGTCGCCCTCCCAGTCGCCGACGCGACGCCGTTCGTGCGCCTCGACCGACCGGTGCTCGATCAACGTGGCCGGAGAGACGAAGCGGCACCGCCGCGCATCCGCACGACGCCGACGCTTGCGCAGGGGTCGGCTGGTCCGCAACCGTCGTGTGAGCTCCCGGCGGAGCCCGCCCTTACCGGCGTGGTAGAGCGCCTGGTAGATCGTCTCGTGGCACAGATGCCAACTCGGCGCGTCAGGGAATGCTGCCCGCAGCCACGCGGCGATCTGGGCCGGACTCCACTCCAGTTCGAGCCTGGCCTGCACCACGGCCCGCAGTCCGGGATCGGTGATCAGTCGAGCTGGACGTAGACGGCGAGCACGCTGCCGAGCACGGGCGTGCGCCAGGTCGGCGTCATAGACGCCACCGTCGTGTCGGAGCATGTTGCGGCGCAGTTCCCGGCTGACCGTGGAGCCCGCTCGCCCGAGCCGCTCAGCAATCGCGCGGATGCTCAGCCCGCGCTCACGTAGCGTCGCGATTCGCTGGCGTTCCAACAAGGACAGGTACCGGCTCGAGCGGGCATCCTCGGCCAACCGGCTCGGCGGCAGCCCACCGTTCTCCGCTCGCCACCGGTAACCGGTCTTGCGGCCGATGCCTACCTGCTGGCACGCCTCCACCGTGCCCACCCCGGCCGCCAACAACAGCCAGTACTCCGACTCCAGGTCCAACCTGCGCTTACGTCCGCGCCTCGCCATCGTCAACACGCCCTTCATGATCAGGAGTGTTGCGACGATGACTAGAACCCGCCGCTTGAGACCGCGCGTACGGCCGGGTGCGAGACGGCGATGAGTTGGTGCCCCAGCAACGGTGTGCCGCTGTGTCGGGTCCCAAATGGGTCCCAAGCCGTCAAGCGGCGTGGATCTTGTACAGGATCCGATTCGTATACAACAAAGCCCTCTGACCTGGACAAACACCACGTCAGAGGGCTTCGATACGACCGTCGGGCTGACAGGATTTGAACCTGCGACCCCTTGACCCCCAGGATGGCGGAGTAGGCGTTCCCGCAGGTCAACTGCCGTTCGTGGGTGTCGCCGACGTGCCACGGCGGGAGTGTCGTTCGAGGTCGCGCATGACGTGTGGTCCCCAAACGGTCCCCAAGACCGTGCTTCCTACTCCTTCCCGATCCCTTGCACAGGCCCATCCCGAAGCACCAGGCCGTCGGCGTCAGGTGTGGGCGCACGCGCCCATCGCGCAGCGACGCGAAGCGCACTTGATGCCGACGGCCTGGTGTTCGACGATCAGGGGCGAGGGAGCGCCCGCGGCAACATGGCTTACTGGCGCCCAAAAACGTCGGCTTTGCGGCTTGACGGCCGGGCCTGGGAGTTGGGCGCATGCCGACGCACTGACCGGATCTAAACCTCCAGCCCCTTGACCTTATTCGCCCTCACCAGCCTGCAGCCGATCCATTCGCGAGTCTGGGTGACCTGTGCGGATGATCTCATCAACATTCATCATTTCTCGCGGCCTGCGGGTGCCGGGTTGGATGAACGTTGTCCGAGGGCCGTCACCGTTGCGACCCAGAGACCCTTGAACCACGACAACATAGTCGCTCCGCGCGCCGCCTGGCGGCGTACGTCGACATGCACGGTGACCTGCAAGGACTCGCAGCACCGCCCGAGCAAGAGGCGTCAAGGGCATCGGGCCCACCGACTCACAGCGTGTCGGGCGTCGACTCTGGCATCCGATGCAACAATAGTCGGCGTGGGACAAACGATCGTCACGACCATTAGCACCGTGCTAGCTCTTGTCGTAGGCACCCTTCTTGAACCAATGAAGGCCTCCATTCTGGCCAGGACCAAGATCCGAGAAGAGCGGATCACAAAGACCGAAAGGTTTGTTACTGCATCAAAGAATATCGTCCATGCCGTGGGTTCGGAGATACTCCTCGCA
>DATBFF010000199.1:0-24520 GCA_036558625.1 Mycobacterium sp.
GAGTTCCCGCAGAAAAAGCTCGCCGACCCGCCGCCGGGAAGCGGTCTCAAGCCGGTGCTGGGAGATGCCGGCCTGCCGGTGCTGGGCCACATCATCGAGATGCTGCGCGGCGGCCCCGACTACCTGATGTTCCTGTACCACAAGAAAGGTCCGGTCGTCTTCGGCGATTCGCCCGTGCTTCCCGGGGTGGCGGCGCTGGGCCCCGACGCCGCGCAAGTCATCTACTCCAACCGCAACAAGGACTACTCACAGCAGGGCTGGGTGCCGGTCATCGGGCCGTTCTTCCACCGCGGCCTGATGTTGCTCGACTTCGACGAGCACATGTTCCACCGGCGGATCATGCAGGAAGCGTTCGTCCGCTCCCGGCTCGTCAGCTACGTCGAGCAGATGGACAAGGTCGTCTCGCAAGTCGTGGCCAACGACTGGGTGGTCAACGACGCGCGTTTCCTGCTCTATCCGGCAATGAAGGAGCTGACGCTCGACATCGCGTCGATGGTGTTCATGGGCCATGAGCCCGGCACCGACCGTGAGCTGGTGACCAAGGTCAACAAGGCATTCACGATCACTACCCGCGCCGGCAACGCAATCATCCGCACCAGCGTGCCGCCGTTCACCTGGTGGCGAGGCCTCAAGGCGCGCGAATTGCTGGAGAACTACTTCCGGGAGCGCGTCAAAGAACAGCGCGGCAAGGACGGAAACGACTTGTTGTCGGTGTTGTGCCAAACCGAGGACGAGGACGGCAACAAGTTCACCGACGAAGACATCGTCAACCACATGATCTTCCTGATGATGGCCGCCCACGACACGTCGACGTCGACGGCCACCACCATGGCCTACAACCTGGCCGCTCACCCCGAGTGGCAGGAGCGCTGCCGGGACGAGTCGGACCGGCTCGGCGACGGCCCGCTGGACATCGACGCGCTGGAGAAGCTGGAGACGCTCGATCTGGTGATGAACGAGTCGATCCGGTTGGTCACCCCGGTGCAGTGGGCGATGCGGCAGACGGTGCGCGACACCGAATTGCTGGGCTACTACCTACCCAAGGGCACGAATGTGATCGCGTACCCCGGTATGAACCACCGGCTGCCCGAGTTCTGGACAGATCCGTTGAAGTTCGATCCCGAACGGTTCACCGAGCCGCGCAACGAGCACAAGAGGCACCGGTACGCATTCACCCCGTTCGGCGGTGGCGCACATAAGTGCATCGGAATGGTGTTCGGCCAGCTGGAGATCAAGACGATCCTGCACCGGCTGTTGCGGCGGTACCAGCTCGAGCTACCCCGTCCGGGATACAAGGCGGTCTGGGATTACGGCGGAATGCCCGTGCCGAAGGACGGCATGCCGATCGTGCTGCGGCCGCTGCGCTAAGGCCCTGGGCGCTCAGCGCCTGCGCCAGGTGTACCTCTTCGCGGCGTGATCGATGTCGACGTACCAGGAAACGCT
This sequence comes from Mycobacterium sp., assembly GCA_036558625.1. Taxonomy (GTDB): domain Bacteria; phylum Actinomycetota; class Actinomycetes; order Mycobacteriales; family Mycobacteriaceae; genus Mycobacterium. The sequence goes on from DATBFF010000199.1 coordinate 1,444, forward strand.
CATCAGCCGGTTCGCGCAGGCGATGACGGCACGCAAGGCGGATTCCGTCTTGTCGTCGGCCCAGCCCATCGCCCATTCGACGTGTTGGCCGTCGCTACCTTGGATGAACGTCGCGGTGTGCTCCCCGGACTCCAGCTGATGAAAACGGAACATGTCGAGGAAGATGCCGCAGTCGAACAACATCGCGATCAGCGCGTCGACGGCACCGCTCGACGCGACGGTCGCTCGCTCGACGCGATCGCCGATTGCGAAGGTGGCCTCGTAGGTCCGCGCCTGCGGCCCGAGCCGCGTCGAGGGCACATCGGCGTCGGTGCATTCGAACCGTGCCAGCCGAAGCGGCCCTGAGCTAGGGCTATAGGTTGCGGCGAATGTGCTCCACGGCATGTTCTCGGCGTCCTCGCGCAAACCGCGCGGCAGCGGAAGGCCGCCGAAATACGGCGTCTCGGGTGTGGTGGTGGTGAAGTGGGTGGTCATCGTGCCGGTCTTTCGATCGAAGAGGAAGTGACCGACGTCGTAGTAGCTTCGACCCACAGCGGGGGGTCGGTCTGGATCAGACCCCGCTGCGGGGCGCTACTACGAGAAGTCTCAGCACGTCGCCGACGATAACGCCTGGCTGGTGTCTGCTGCAACCTCACTAGTCCAGCGTCCGCCCGCACGGTTACAACGAGAACACAGTTGTTGACGGAAATCGGACAACATTCCGGCAACAACTGTGTTCTCGCGATGCGCTCACCATGGCTCGCATTGGGCGCCGCCGATCGCCAAACTCGCGCTGTCGGGATCGAAGATAGTTCTCCCCCAAAGTCGAGCCAGCGCGAACAGGTCCGCGAGCAAATTGTATGAAGGCCTACGCGCGGCTGTGACCGCTTTTGACGGTTCAGTCGAGCAAATTGTCGCCCGCGGAAACGCGGGTGCCGGTCTCCATCAGCGCCACCGCCGAGGCGTGCAGCATCTCGCCGGCTTCCCGGCTGGCCTGGCCCGCCAGGTATCGCACCCACGTGCCCTCGATCACGGCGCCGAGTTTGAAGCACGCAAATGCCAGATACCAATCCAAGTGCCCGGTGCGGCGCCCGCCCGCCGACATGTAGGCGTCGAGCAGTTCCGACCGTGTCGCCAACGCGCCTAGCGATGCCAGCGGCACGCCGGCGCCGATCGGATTGGCCTCGGCCGGCCAACACACCAGCATCCAGCCGAGGTCCACCAGCGGATCGCCCACGGTGCACATTTCCCAGTCGACGAAGGCCGCGACCTCTGGCCGGTCGCGGCGCAACATCACGTTGTTCAGGTGCGCGTCGCCGTGCATGACGCCCGGCGGCGAGTCGGGGGGTCGATTGGCCTCCAACCAGTCGGCGAGTTCGTCGACCCCGGGCAGCGAGTCGTGCGGATAGTTCTCTTGCTGGCGATACCGCTCGACGAAACCGCGAAACTGCGGAACCTGGCGGGCAAGAAACGATCCCGGCCGCTTCAGCGCCGCCAGCGGTCTGCCTTCCCACGGCACCTGGCCGAGCTTGGCCAGGCTTGTCGCGTAGTCGATTCCGACATCGTGGCGGTATTGCGGCATCTCGACGTACGCCTGCGCCACCTCGTTGGCAGGGTTGAACCCGTCGACGTGAGCCATCAAGTAAAACACGACGCCCAGCACCCCGAGATCTTCACAGCCGCAGATGAATTCGGGATGAGGAACGGCCGAGCCGGCTAGCGTCCGCAGTGCGGCGATTTCGCGCAACATCGTCTTGTTGCTGTCCGGGCGGGGGTGCTCGGGCGGACGGCGCAGGACCATCCGGCGGCCGTCGACCGTTATGCCCAAAACGATGTTCTGCGTGCCACCGGCCAGCGGTTCGACGTCATCGACCTGAGAGCCGATTCCTTGTTCGCGCACCCATTTCCGTAGTGCTGTCAGGTCGTCGTCGGTCAGCGTCGCGGCCATTGGACGATCGTAGGCAACGCGCACATTGATTGTGCCCGCCGACCGGCAGTCCTATCGTGAGGTGAACGGGGGTGCGAGATGCACGAGATGGCGATCACGCAGAGCGTCGTCGATGCGGTGTGCGAGCACGCCGACGGCCGTCCGGTGCGCAGCGTCCGCGTGCAAGTCGGCGCCTTGTGCGCGGTCGTTCCCGACGCGATGCGGTTCTGTTTCGACTTGGCGGCCGAGGGCACGATCGCCGATGGGGCTCGGCTCGACCTCGATGTCCAACCGGGCTCCGCGCGGTGCCGCAGATGCGGCGACGAGTTCGCGCTCTCGGACCCGATCCTGCTGTGTGCCTGTGGCAGCGCCGACGTCGAGGTGCTCGCAGGCCGCGATCTTCGAATACTGACGATGGAAGTGGGTTGACATGTGCGCTACGTGCGGGTGCGGCGACGACGGCGCAGTAGTCACCGCGATGACCGCTCGCGCGAACAGCGGCAAGTTTCAGCCTGCACACTCCCACGATCACGACCACCATCACCACGACCACGATCACCAGCACGACCATTCGCACGCCACCGAGACCATCTCGCTCGAGCAGAAGGTGCTCGCCAAGAACGACGAACTCGCCGAGCGCAACCGAAACTGGCTGCGGCAGCGCAATATTGTCGCCTTGAACGTCACCAGCTCACCCGGCGCCGGTAAGACAACGCTGCTGGAGCGCACGATCCGCGGACTCGGCACCACTCGACCCGTAGCGGTCATCGAGGGCGACCAAGAGACACTGCTGGATGCCGAGCGCATCCGCGCCACCGGTTGTCGCGTCGTCCAAATCAACACCGGTGCGGGGTGTCACCTCGATGCCGAGATGACGCACCGCGCGCTCGACGCCCTGCAGCCCGAGCCCGATTCGCTGCTGTTCATCGAGAACGTCGGCAACCTGGTCTGTCCGGCACTCTTCGACCTCGGCGAGCAAACAAAGGTCGTAGTGATCTCCGTGACCGAGGGAACCGACAAGCCCTTGAAGTATCCGCACATGTTCGCCGCGGCCGGACTCGTCGTCGTCAACAAAACGGACTTGCTGCCCTACGTGGATTTTGATCTCGATGCCTGCACGCGCCATGCCCAGTCGATCAACCCCAGCGCGGAGATCATCCCGCTGTCGGCGACCACCGGAAAAGGACTCGACGCCTGGCTTGCGTGGATCGGTTCCCGCAAATAGTTGAGAGCCAAACTGGTCGTTGACAAGTCTGGACGCCGGGAGTAGACCCAGAAACAGCGGCACACAAGTGGGCCGAAGGGCGACTCCAGTGCCGCAGGGACGGATCACGTTCCCGGAAAGAGCTGCACAAATGCCAACCGAGGCAGCAGTCCAAGCAGAAGAAACCCTGATTCATGTTTTGTGGATCAACGCCGGTTTGAGTTGTGACGGCGATTCGGTGGCGTTGACTGCCGCCACCCAACCCAGTGTCGAGGAGATCGCCCTCGGTGCACTCCCCGGCCTGCCCAAGATCGCGGTCCATTGGCCGCTCATCGACTTCGAATGCGGGCCCAACGGCGGCGCGGACGACTTCCTCGAATGGTTCTTCAAAGCCGACCGCGGCGAACTGGAGCCGTTCGTACTGGTCGTCGAGGGGTCGATACCCAACGAGCAACTGCACGACGAGGGCTACTGGTGCGGGTTCGGAAACAATCCCGCGACGGATCAGCCGATGACCACCAGCGAATGGCTCGACCGGCTGGCACCGAAGGCCACTGCCGTCGTCGCGGTCGGAACCTGCGCGACCTACGGCGGCATCCACGCGATGGCCGGCAACCCCACCGGCGCAATGGGTGTGCCCGACTACCTGGGCTGGGATTGGAAGAGCAAGGCGGGAATTCCGATTGTGTGCGTGCCTGGGTGCCCGATCCACCCGGACAACCTTTCCGAAACACTGACGTATCTGCTCTACATGGCCACCGACCAGGCGCCAATGATTCCGCTCGACGACGCGCTAAGGCCGCAGTGGCTGTTCGGCGCGACCGTCCACGAGGGGTGCGACCGGGCCGGTTATTACGAGCAGGGCGACTTCGCAACCGAATACGGCTCACCGAAATGCATTGTAAAACTTGGCTGTTGGGGCCCGGTCGTCAAGTGCAACGTGCCAAAACGCGGTTGGATCAACGGCATCGGTGGCTGCCCCAACGTCGGCGGTATCTGCATCGGCTGCACGATGCCCGGCTTCCCGGACAAGTTCATGCCGTTTATGGACGAGCCGCCTGGCGGCAAGGTGTCTACGACGGGGTCGAGGATGTACGGCGGGGTGATCCGCAGCCTGCGCGGCATCACCGGCCGCACCGTCGACAAGGAGCCCAAGTGGCGGCATCCCGGCACCAAGTTGGAAACCGGCGCGACCCGCACCTGGTAGGTGCGGGTCACCGCGCCGTGAACCATTTCCCAAAGCCGTTGCGTGACTATTGAAAAGAGACGTCGATGACAACCATCCTTCCCGAGCCCACGCAGACGAAGCGCGAGCCCGGCCAACTCGTCGAGATGGCGTGGGACCCGATCACCAGGATCGTGGGAAGCCTCGGCATCTACACCAAGATCGACTTCGACAACAAAGAAGTGGTGGAATGCCACTCCACGTCGTCGATCTTCCGTGGTTACTCGCTGTTCATGAAGGGCAAGGATCCGCGCGACGCCCACTTCATCACCAGCCGGATCTGCGGCATCTGCGGTGACAACCACGCCACTTGCTCGTGCTACACGCAGAACATGGCATACGGGGTACAGCCGCCTCACCTCGGCGAGTGGATCGTCAACCTCGGCGAGGCCGCCGAATACATGTTCGACCACAACATCTTCCAGGAGAACCTGGTCGGCGTGGACTTCTGCGAGAAGATGGTCTCGGAGACCAACCCCGGGGTACTGGCCAAGGCTGAGAACGCCCAGGCGCCGCACGCAGAGATGCACGGCTATCGCACGGTCGCCGACATCATGCGTGCGCTCAACCCGTTCACGGGCGAGTTCTACCGCGAGGCGCTGCAAGTCAGCCGCTACACCCGAGAGATGTTCTGCCTCATGGAAGGCCGGCACGTACACCCGTCGACGCTGTACCCGGGCGGCGTCGGCACCGTGGCGACCGTGCAGTTGATGACCGACTACATGACGCGGCTGATGCGCTATGTCGAGTTCATGAAGAAGGTCGTGCCCATGCACGACGATCTGTTCGACTTCTTCTACGAGGCGATGCCCGGGTACGAGAAAGTCGGCTTGCGCCGCACCCTGCTCGGCTGCTGGGGCTCGTTCCAAGATCCCGAGCACTGCAACTTCTCCTACAAGGACATGGAGAACTGGGGACGCAAGATGTTCGTCACGCCCGGCGTCGTCGTCGACGGCAAGCTGGTGACGACGTCATTGGTCGACATCAACCTCGGCATCCGAATCCTGTTGGGGCACAGCTACTACGACGACTGGACCGACCAGGAGATGTTCGTCAAGACCGACCCGCTGGGTAATCCGGTGGACCGGCGGCATCCGTGGAACCAGCACACCAACCCGCGACCGCAAAAGCGCGACTTCGACGAGAAGTACAGCTGGGTGATGGCGCCACGCTGGTTCGACGGGAAGGATCACCTCGCACTGGATACCGGGGGCGGCCCATTGGCCCGGCTGTGGGCGACAGCGCTGGCCGGACTGGTCGACATCGGCTACGTGAAGGCGACGGGGCATTCGGTGCAGATCAATCTGCCGAAGACTGCGCTGAAAGGCCCGGTCGAACTCGAGTGGAAGGTGCCGCAGCACGGCAGCAACACGATCGAACGCGACCGCGCCCGGACGTATTTCCAAGCCTATGCCGCGGCGTGCGCTCTGCATTTCGCGGAGAAGGCGCTCGTGGAGATCCGGGCCGGCCGAACCAAGACCTGGGAAAAGTTCGAGGTGCCCAACGAGGGCATCGGCTGCGGCTTCACCGAAGCGGTCCGCGGCGTGCTGAGCCATCACATGGTGATCCGCGACGGCAAGATCGCCAACTATCACCCGTACCCGCCGACGCCGTGGAACGCCAACCCGCGTGATTCCTATGGCACACCGGGACCGTACGAGGATGCGGTGCAGGGCCAGCCGATCTTCGAGGAGAACGACAGGGAGCATTTCAAAGGCATCGACATCATGCGCACGGTCCGCAGCTTCGATCCGTGCCTGCCCTGCGGCGTGCACATGTACCTGGGTAAGGGCAAGACGCTCGAGAGATTGCATTCCCCAACCCAGTCCGTGACCGGGGATTGAGAGATGGCCGATCGCCGGCGCGGACGCGAAGAGCAGTGTTGCGAGTCCGAAGACGTTGAGGCAGAAGCGCAGTGGCGCACAGCGGGCGATCGGATCCAGAACTTGCTCGACGCCAGCACGGCGGGTGGAGCGGCGGCGCGTGAGCGCGCCGAGCAGCTGGTCCGTGAGGTCACCGACCTCTACGGCGCCGGCCTCGAACGCATGATGTCGCTGGCGGTGTCTGCTGATCCGGAATTGGCGGAAACGTTCGCCGCCGACAACCTGGTGGCAAGCCTGCTGCTGGTGCACAACTTGCACCCGCATCCCGTGGAGCGTCGCGTCGCGGATGCGCTGGAGTCTGTCCGGCCCTATCTGGGCAGCCACGGCGGCGATGTCGAGCTCGTCGAGGTAGCCCACGGCACCGTCAAACTGCAGTTCTCCGGCAGCTGTCGCAGCTGTCCGTCGTCGTCGGTGACGCTGGAACTTGCCGTCGAGGATGCGATTCGGGCCGCCGCACCGGAGGTCGAATCGATCGAAGTTGTCACCGCCGACGCGACATCGCCGTCAGTTATCCCCGCCGACTCTTTGATGAGCCGGGTCGGCAAGCCGGTCTGGCATCAGGTGCCCGACCTGACGGGTCTGGCACCCGGGGAGGTGGGCGGATTTCGCGTCGACGGCACCACGGTGCTCGCATGCCGCGTCGACGACGAGCTGTTCGCATATCGCGACCAATGCGGCACCTGCGGCGAATCGATGGCCGGGGCCGCGCTGCACCGGGTGATGGGCTCGCCTGTGCCGGTCCTTCGTTGTCCACGTTGCCGCGCCCACTTCGACGTCGTGCACGCCGGGCAATGCGTCGACGGCGGCGCTGGTCTGGCCGGCCACAGCGCCGCTCACCTCGAACCGATCCCGCTGCTTTCGCGTGAGGGCGTGCTTTCACTGGCGCTGGCTACCAATGAGCCGCTCGCGCGAAGAGCAACAGCCGAGCGAGGCGCGCGATGACCGGGGCCTACGACGTGCTGGCACGCATCCGAGCGGCCCGCGGCACACCTCAGGTCGCCGGTGAGCGCTGTGAGATGTGCGCGGAGTCGATCGCCGATGAGCATCAGCACGTCGTCAACGTCGAAGGCCGCCAATTGATGTGCGTCTGCCGCGGCTGCTATCTACTGTTCACCGACGCCGACGCCCAACTTCGCTACCGCGCGATCCCCGACCGGTATCTGGCATTCCCGGATTTCGCGCTCGACCGACGCGAGTGGGAGACACTTCAGATTCCGGTCGGCCTGGCGTTCTTCTTCCGCAACTCCGCGCTCGGGCGGACGGTCGCCTTCTATCCCGGCCCTGCTGGTGCCACCGAATCCGAGCTGGATCTGAGTGCGTGGAACAACATTCGCGACGCCGACGCCCGCGTCGATGAGCTGGCCGACGACACCGAGGCACTGATCGTGCGCGTCTCCGACGACGACGCGCAGCCACAATGCTTTTTGGTGCCGATCGATGCGTGCTACGAGTTCGTCGGCAGGCTACGGATGATGTGGCACGGCTTCGACGGGGGTCAGGAGGTCCGCGGCTACATCACCGAATTCTTCGATCAGCTCACCGAGCGCAGCAAAGTGGTGCCGCCGTGAGCGCCTGTACCGAGGTGACGTTCGCCGTCGTCGACGTGAGCCCGCAGCCTTATGCGGTCACGCCGGCGCTCGTCGCGCGGGTCGGGGTGGCGGCCGTCGGCGACGACCCTGTGCACGCAATCGCACTGCGCTGTCAGGTGCGCATCGATCCGCTGCGCCGGCGCTACTCGGACGAGGAAGCCCTCGGCCTGCTCGACCTGTTCGGCCCGCGGGAGCGGTGGGCCAGCACCCAACGCACGTTCGTGTGGCTTCACTGCGCCGCGATGGTGCCCGGATTCTCCGGCGCAACACAGGTCGAACTGCCGCTGCCGTGCACCTACGACTTCGAGGTGACAGCTGCCAAGTACATGCACGCACTTCGCGACGGCACGATTCCGCTGCAGTTCCTGTTCAGCGGAACAGTTTTCACGCAGGGCGAGCGCGGCTTCGCCGTCCAGCAGGTGCCCTGGGACCGCGAGGATCGCTACGACCTGCCGGTCGCGCTCTGGCGCGAGCTGATGAACCAGCACTATCCGAATACGGGCTGGCTGCGCCTGAACCGCGACACCCTCGACGCGCTCGCCGCCTACAAGTCCGAGCACGGGCTGCTCGGCTTCGACGACGCGGTGACAGCGCTGATCGAGGCGACCTCACGTGAGGAAGTCCGATGAGCACCGGCGCCGATCGCGTCCGCACGATCGCCGACGCCGTGCTGTACGAGGGCTACCTGCTGTACCCGTACCGCGCGACCTCACGAAAGAACCAGTCGCGCTGGCAATTCGGCGTGCTCGGGCCACCACGTGCCGAAGAGTGTGGCATCGGTGAGAACGACACGATGTCGGCGCAGGTGCTCGTGGACGGCGATGGTGCCGAACTGTCGGTCGTGGTGCGGTTTTTGCAGTTGCAGCGGCGCACCACCGAACGCGACGGCGAAGACGGCATGTTCGAGCCCGTCGACGAACTGACCGCCGGTGACCAGAGTTGGCTCACATGGGACGAAGCGGTGGAGCGCGAACTGTCGTTCGGGCCGTTCGCGCTCGCCGACCTTCAAGCCGCTCAAACCATTCCGCTGACAGTCGCCGGTGGCCGCGACACCGAATCCGTGGACGGCGGTCGCCTGGTGCGCACCCGCAGCGAACTGGTCGGTGAACTGACGCTCACCTCGAATTGCGACGACGGCCTGACGCGCATCAGCGTGCAGGTCGGCAACGCCGGCGCGCCACCGGCGGACAAGGACGACGCGATCACACGCTCGTTTATCGGCACGCACGTGATCATGCAGGTGGCGGGCGGCGAGTTCGTTTCTCTGATCGACCCGGTGACCCGGGCAGTCGACGCCGTCGCGCGCTGCGTTCAGCACCGTTGCTTCCCGGTTCTGGCCGGGCCGGCGGGCCAGACCGACCTGATGCTCGTGTCGCCGATCATCCTCTACGACCATCCCGAAATCGCCGAGCAGAGTGAAGGCGCGCTGTACGACTCAACCGAGATCGACGAAATCCTCACGCTGCGCGTGATGACGATGACGGACGAAGAAAAGGCCGCGGCCCGAGCTACCGATCCGCTGGCCGCGCAACTGATAGACCGCTGCGACTCCATGTCACCCGAGGCGATGCTGAATCTGCATGGCGTGCTGAGGGATCCGCACGCGACCGAACCCGCCCTGCCCTCTGCTGTTCGCGCGAGCGGCTCATCGCTGTTACCCGAGATTCCCGACGGTGTCGACTGGTGGGATCCGTTGGCCGACACGGCGGTCCAACCCGAGATCGATGCCGTCTTGGTCAACGGCATCCGGGTGGCCCGCGGTAGCCGTGTCAGGCTCCGTCCGTCCCGACGAGCCGATGCACAGGACATCTTCTTCTCGGGCAAGACCGCGCACGTCACGGCCGTACATGAGGACGTCGACGGAAATCAGCACGTCGCAGTCGTCGTCGACGAGGATCCCGCCGCCGACCTGCACGACTGGTATGGCCGTTATCTGTACTTCGCTCCCGATGAAGTTGAACCGCTCACCGAAAGGAGTTCTCCATGGATGCAATAGGCATTCTCGGATGGGTATTCATAGGGATCGTCGCAGCCGGCGTCCTGGTGGGCGTTCTGTTCGGGCTGACGTCGATCCCAGACGCCGTCCGCTACATGAAGATCCGCCGCATGTGACGAGACAGGAGTGACATCACGCCTCGAATACTGGTAGCGGGCATTGGGAACATCTTCCTCGGTGACGACGGATTCGGTCCCGAGGTGGTGCGGCGTGCTTCCCCACGCCTCGACCAGGCAGGCGTGCGCGCCGTCGACTACGGCATCGGTGGCATGCATCTGGCCTATGACCTGCTCGACGACTGGGACGCGCTAGTGCTTGTCGACGCTGTGCCGGCCCAGGGATTGCCCGGACGCCTGCACGTGTTCGAGGCTGACCACGAATCGACCACGAGTTCACCGGTTCTCGACGCCCACAGCATGGATCCGGCCGCGGTGTTCGCGAGCCTCGCCGCGTTGGGAGGCACACCCCCCTACACCGTGGTGGTCGGCTGTGAAGCCGACGACATCGACGAGGGCATCGGCCTGTCGCCTGCGGTGGATGCGTCCGTAGAAGCTGCAGTCGACGCGGTTGTCGAAGTGGCGGCAATGCTGTCTGCCCGGGCCACCTCAGGACGGAGCTGACCTATGTGCCTTGGAATCCCTGGCCGTGTCGTCGGCATGCTGGAGGGCTACGGCGGCCAGCTGGCGCTCGTCGACGTCGAGGGAGCGCAGCGCAAGGTCAACGTCGGCATGCTTCCCGAGGAAACGTTCGAACCGGGCGATTGGGTCATCATTCACATGGGCTTCGTCGTCGAAAAGACCGACCGCGCAGGCGCCGACGCTGCGATGGCGGGACTCGAGCTGCTGCGCAGCGGGGATCCGGACGCTTCACCATGACCGGGCGGCAGCGGTTGCGCGTCTGCGTGCGCGGCGTGGTGCAGGGAGTGGGCTTCCGGCCCTTCGTGTACACCACCGCGGCGACGCTGGGGCTGGCCGGCTGCGTACGCAACGACAGTTCGGGCGCCATCATCGAGGTCGAAGGTGACGCCGAGCGAATCGACGACTTCCTGCACCGGTTGCGTGACCGGCCGCCCCCGCTGGCGGCCATCGAATCGATTGACACCCAGGCTATTTCGGTAATGGGTGGAACCGGATTCACGATCGCCGACACATCGCATTCGGGCACCGGACGCACGCTGGCCTCCCCCGACGTAGCGATGTGCGACGACTGCGCCGCCGAGCTTCGCGACCGCGGCAACCGACGATACCGGCACCCGTTCGTCAACTGCACCAACTGCGGCCCCCGGTTCACGATCATCGCCTCACTGCCCTATGACCGTGCCACCACCACGATGGCGTCATTTGGGATGTGCGCCGACTGCCAACGCGAATACGCCGATCCGAGCGATCGTCGCTTCCACGCCCAGCCCGTCTGCTGCCCACGATGCGGACCGACGCTTCGCTACTTCGCACCGGGCGGGGTCGCCATCCGCACCGAAGACGCGCTTTCGGCCGCCCGCACGCTGCTGCGCGAAGGCGGCGTGCTTGCCGTGAAGGGTATCGGCGGCTACCACCTGGCCTGCGATGCCCGCAACGACGCCGCGGTCCACGAGCTGCGCTGCCGAAAGCGCCGTGGCGACAAGCCGTTCGCGGTGATGGTGCCCGACCTTGGCGGTGCGCGGAGCATCGCCGTGGTCGACGTGCACGCCGCGCGGTCCCTCGGTGGGCCGCAGCGGCCCATCGTGTTGCTGCCGCGGCTGCGCGGAACCGACGTCGCCGAGTGCGTCGCGCCGCGCAACCCTGACCTCGGGGTGATGCTCGCCTACACGCCGTTGCACACACTGCTCTTCGGGCTCGATGGCGACGAGCCGGGTCCCGACGTTCTGGTCATGACATCGGGAAACCTTGGCGGGGAACCGATCTGCTACACCGACGACGATGCGCTCACCCGGCTGACCGGCCTCGCCGACGGCTGGTTGACACATGATCGCGCGATCCTCGTCCCGTGTGACGACTCGGTGGTCCGCATCATCGATGGCACCGAACTGCCGATCCGCCGCTCCCGCGGGTACGCGCCACTGCCGGTCGCACTGCCGGTCCCGGTGCCGCCCACGTTGGCTGTCGGCGCAGACCTCAAGAACACGATGGCGGTTGCCGACGGCCGGTACGCGTGGCTGTCGGCGCACGTCGGCGACATGGATGACTTGGCCACCCTGCGCGCGTTCGACTCCGCGCAGCGGCACTTGCGCGAGTTGACCGGTGTGGAACCCGAACTCGTCGTCGCCGACGCACACCCGCTGTACCGCTCCACCGGTTGGGCGCACCGCCACGCCGGCACGCGGCCGGTCCGCACCGTGCAGCACCACCATGCCCACATCGCGGCGGTGATGGCCGAGCACGGCTGCGACGGGTCGGCACGCGTGCTCGGATTCGCCTTCGATGGAACAGGTTACGGCTCTGACGGCGCGATCTGGGGCGGCGAGGTGATGCTCGCCGACTACAAGGGCTACCAACGCGTCGCCCAGCTCAAGTACGTTTCGCTGGCCGGCGGTGACATCAGCGTGCAGCGGCCTTACCGGATGGCGCTGGCCCACCTGTGGGCGGCGGGCATCGACTGGGACGACGACATCCCCGCGGTCGCGGTGTGCCCGGCGGAGGAGCGCCGGGTGCTTGCCCAGCAGCTCGGCACCGGCTTGGCGTGTGCACCGACGTCGAGCATGGGCCGGCTCTTCGATGCGGTCTCGTCGCTGGCCGGTGTCCGACACGTCGTGGACTACGAAGCCCAAGCTGCCATCGAGTTGGAGGGTTTGTCTCGCGGCACCGATTGCGGTGCAACGGCTTACACATTCCACATCGATGACGGCATAGTCGATCCGGCGCCGGCGCTGCATGCCGTCATCGCCGACCACCGCGCCGGCGAGCCCGCAGGCGTGATCGGGGCCCGCTTCCACCACGCGGTCGCCCAGCTGATCGTCGAACTCGCCGACACGTACCGCGACGGACCACAGACCGTCGCGTTGTCCGGCGGTGTCTTCCAGAATGCCCTCTTGCTGCGCCTCGCACTGAACGGACTGCGGGCGAGGGGTTTCCACGTCATCACCCATCGCCGGGTCCCGCCCAACGACGGCGGCATCGCATTAGGCCAGCTGCTGGTAGGAAACTCCGGATGACCGGCCAGGCGATGTTCGGGCAATACGCGTATCCACCCAACGAGCTCGGATACTGCGGACCCACGGGAACAACTGGTGAACTGGCCACGCACGCGCAGGAATTCGACGGTGCGTGGCCCTACCTCGCAGCGATCGCCGACGCGCTGGGACACGCCGACCCACTCGACGAGGACGTCGTGCGCAGCTACTGGGTGGGCGGTCCGTTGCTGGACAAAGTCGATCCCGACAGGCTTCTGACCCGGCTGCGTACTGCGTTCACCGGCCAAATCACCGGGCTGTTGAGCGAACTGCCCGACGCCACTGGCGTGTTGGCACACCACAGCTTCCACGTGTTCGTCGTCTACCCGTGGGTGAAGTTTCTACAGCGCGACGCCGTCACCGCCCTCCACGTCATGCAAGCCTGCCGGATCCGCTGGGGAACGGTCGAATCCGTGAACGACGGCTACGCCGTGATCTCATCACGCCCCCTGAAGTACGGTGCCGGCACTTTGGCGCTCGGCGAGCCCGAGACCGAACGAGTGCAATGGCGCAAAGGCGACGTGACGCTCGGGCCGCCACCGTCAGCGGGCGAAACCGTTTCCGCGCACTGGGACTGGCTGTGCGGCATACTTTCCGACGACGAACAGGACGCGTTGGCAGCAGCGACGCAGATGACGCTGGAGTTGGTCAACGCGTGCCTCGAACGAGGGGACCACAATGACGACGACTGAACATCTCGTCGGCACCGATCTGTCCGCAGACCTGGCGGCGGCGGCGCTGGACTTGGCCCGCAGGTTCCACGACGGCGCCACGCTCTGGGTGATGTCGCCGCAGTGGGAACCGCACGCGCACCACGTCGCAGTCGAATTCGTGCACCCGGTGATCATGGGTAAGCGGGCGTTGCCGTCGGTGGCGCTCGTCGAAGCCGACCCGGTGGCGCAGGCGCGCGTGGCCTGTCAACCCGGTGATCTGCTGATGGCCGTTGCATCCGCGGAGGAACCCGCCGTCGTGGACGCGATGCGGCGCGCACCGGCGTGGGGAGCTTTGACGCTGTGGATCGGGTCGGGACCGCGCCCGCCCGCAGGAGCCGCACACCACATCCTGTGGGTCGACTCCGACGATCCGATGGTGCCGGCCACCGGGCGATTCGTGCTTATGTACCACCTGCTCTGGGAACTCACCCACGTGTGCTTCGAACACCCGGGCCTGCTCAAACGCGCCGACGAATGCACCGACCAGGTGTGTGTGACGTGTAGTGACGAGGGCCGGCTCGGCGAAGTGGTGCTCGAGCCGAGCGACGCCGTCAGCCCGGCCTTGGTCCGCACCGCTGACGGTGACGAGTGGGTCGACGTCACCGTGATCGGTGATGTCGCGCCCAACGACCTCGTACTTGTGCACGCGGGCGCAGCGATCACCCGTCTTGGCGATGAGCGCTTGCGCGAAGAGCCGAGCACAGAGCGGGACGCAACGCGATGACCGAGAACACCGGCTTTCTGTATCCGTTCATCGAGTCGGAGGAGACCGACGCGAAGAGCCTGCTCGACGACCTGGCCGTTTCTGCGCGGAGCAAGGCGGCCGAAAGCGCTCAGTTGCAACGTGCGTCGCTGGATGAGTACGCCGATACATTGACCGCTGCGGGAACGCGGATGGCAGAACGGTTTTGCCGCGGTGGCCGCTTGTACACGTTCGGCAACGGCGGCAGTTCCACCGATGCGGCGACGCTCGCAACGCTGTTCAGCCGCCCCGCGCGCGGACGGCCGGTGGCGGCGTGGTCGCTGGCCGCCGACGAAGCCGTGGTGACGGCGCTCGGCAACGACGTCGGGTTCGAGCTCATCTTCAAGCGGCAGATCATCGCACACGCCCGAGACCGTGACGTCGCGATCGCGCTGTCGACGTCTGGCAACTCGGAGGACTTGATGACCGCGATCACCGAGGCTAAGCAGCGGGGTCTTCTGACGATCGGGTTCTCCGGCCACGACGGCGGCCGGATGGCCGTCGCCGACGATCTCGACTTCTGTTTCACCGTGCACTCGCAGAGCATCCACCGGATTCAGGAGAGCCACGCGATGCTCGGCTACCGCTTGTGGTCTGTGGCGCAGGAGAAGATGGTGCGCCCACGGAACGGGGTGAACCCGACGTGACCGGGTCTATCAGCAAGCCAATGAGTGCCGCCGACCGCGAGGACCGGGTGCTGGAACGCATCGACAAGTTCCGCCAGCGGCGGCCGCGGCTGCTCGATGATGTGGTGACGCTCGCGCATGGTGCCGGCGGCAAGTCGTCGGCAGCACTCGTCGACGCGGTGTTCGTGGAGGCGTTCCGCAACGACGAGCTGGAACAACTCGGCGACGCCGCCGCACTGCGCACTGCTTCTGGCGAACGGCTGGCGTTCTCGACCGACTCGTACGTCGTTGCGCCGCATCGCTTCCCGGGTGGTTCGATCGGTCATCTCGCCGTCCACGGAACCATCAATGACCTCGCGGTGTCGGGTGCCCGGCCGCAATGGCTCTCGGCCGCGTTCGTGATCGAGGAGGGCTTCGCAATCGCGGAGCTTCGCGAAATCGTCGCCGACATGAGCGAAGCCGCGACGCGGGCGGGTGTGCAGATCGTCACCGGCGACACCAAGGTGGTGGGTAAGGGCGCCGCAGACGGCGTCTATATCTCGACCGCCGGTGTCGGGGTCATTCCGCCGGACCGCCGGCTTGGGCGCGAGCTCGTGCAACCGGGTGACAAGGTGCTGGTGTCCGGAACCATCGGAGAGCACGGGATGGCGGTCATGCTGGCCCGCGGTGACCTCGCCATCGACGCCGACATCGCTTCTGACACAGCACCGGTGCACGAGATGGTGGAAATTCTGTTGGCCGCAGCGCCGTCGACGCGGTGGATGCGCGACGCGACGCGTGGCGGGGTGGGCACCGTGTGCAACGAGCTCGTCAAGGACTCTGCGTTCGCGCTCATCCTCGACGAGGCGCGGCTACCGGTGCTGCCGCAAGTGCTCGGCGCGTGCGACATGCTCGGCATCGACCCGCTATACGTGGCGAATGAAGGGAAGTTCGTCGCAATCGTCGCGCCTGGTGAGGCTGAAGCGGCCGTCGCAGCCTTGCGCGCGCACCCGCTCGGCGCCGATGCGACCGTCGTCGGCGAAATCGTGCCCGAACCACACGGGATCGTGGCTCTGCGAACGTCGTTTGGCGGCAGCAGGATTGTCGACATGCTTGTCGGCGACCCACTGCCCCGGATCTGTTGACAGGAGATTGGTGCTATGTGCCTTGGAATACCCGGCCAGGTGGTCGACATCGTCGATGCCGAACAGTCACTGGCCAAGGTCGACGTCAACGGTGTGCGCCGCAACATCAGCGTGCGACTGCTGGCCGACGACAACCTGCAGGTCGGTGACTGGGTGCTGGTCCATGTCGGCTTCGCGATGGCCAAGATCGACGAACGCGAGGCGGCACTGACACTGAGCCAGGTGCAGAAGATGGGCGCCGACTACGTCAACGAGATCGAAGCATTCAACTCATCCGAGATCGCTTGAGAGGCTTGGAATATGAAGTTCGTGGACGAATTCCGGGATCCGGCGGCGGCACGCGCGCTGGTGAGGTCGATCACCGAACTCGCGGGAGGCGACGAGTTCAAGTTCATGGAGGTGTGCGGCGGCCACACGCACACCATCTACCGGCACGGCATCGAGCATCTGCTGCCCGAGTCGATCGAACTGGTGCATGGGCCCGGCTGCCCGGTGTGCGTGATCCCGATGGGTCGCGTGGACGACGCGATGTGGCTGGCCGAGCAACCCGACGTCATCTTCACGACCTTCGGCGACATGATGCGGGTGCCGGGGTCGAAGGGCAATCTCATCGAGGCGAAGGCCCGTGGGGCCGACGTGCGGTTTGTCTACTCCCCGCTCGACGCGCTCAAGCTCGCCATCGACAATCCTGACAAGCGCGTCGTGTTCTTCGCGGTCGGGTTCGAAACTACGGCGCCCTCGACAGCGGTGACGCTGGTCCGCGCCCGCGCACTCGGGATCACCAACTTCTCGGTGTTCTGCAACCACGTCACGATCGTTCCGCCGATCAAGGCAATACTGGAATCCCCCGATCTGCGGCTCTCAGGTTTCCTCGGACCGGGGCACGTGTCCACGGTCGTCGGGTTGCGACCATACCGGTTCGTCAACGAGGTGTACGGAAAGCCAATAGTGGTCGCAGGTTTCGAGCCGCTGGACATCCTGGCCTCGGTGCACATGCTGCTGCAGCAGATCCGCGACGGCCGCTGTGAGGTGGAGAACCAGTACGCGCGAGTGGTACGGCCGGAGGGCAACACCCAGGCGTTGAAGCTGATGGCCGAGACGTTCGAGCTGCGGCCCCATTTCGAATGGCGCGGTCTGGGTTTCATCTCACAGAGCGCGTTGAAGATCCACCGCGACTATGCCGAGTTCGACGCGGAGCTGACGTACGAGATGCCAGGTGTGCGCGTAGCCGACCCGAAGGCATGCCAGTGCGGGGAGGTGCTCAAGGGTGTCATCAAGCCGTGGGAGTGCAAGGTCTTCGGAACGGCGTGCACACCGGAGACGCCGATCGGCACCTGCATGGTCTCCCCCGAGGGCGCTTGCGCGGCCTACTACAACTTCGGCCGGCTGCACCGCGAGACCGCGTTGGTTCTCGGCCAGCGCGGTTAGTCTCGCTCACGCCGAGTCACCCCTCGCGCGAGCGGAGACGGGGAGGGGCTACGGGCGCATCTCGTAGGCACCGTCGTATGCCTTCACCTGTTCCCACACCCGGTCGAAACGGCCTGTGTCGGTGACCGGTTTGCGCACCGCAGCCAATGCCCACTCCTGCTGGGCCGCAGTCGAACTCGACTTGCCGTGCAGCGCGACGGCATGCGCGGAGAAGTCGCGGATCTGAAAGTCGAAGATTTGGTCTACGAGGTCGCGGTCCACGCCGGCCAAGACTGCCTGCTCGAGAATCAGCTGCCCGTAGACCACCAGCGTGAACAGGTGGCCCACCACGAGAAGGAAATCGAGGTCGCGCATCTGGTCAGCGTCAGGAGCCGCCGTGGTGAGCAGTTCACACAAAGCCAGGGCCTGCTCGTAGAAGCGGGCGACATTCGGTGTGTCGGCAGCCTTTTCGTAGACCGGTCGCCAGTCGGCGAACTGCACCTTCGAAGCCCCGCGGGCCGGCCCCTGCGCCCAGAAGAACACGTCGTCCGAAGCATCGTTGCGGGTGCCGATGTCGGGATAGCCGGCAGGGTTGAACATGTAGTTCGGCATGAACTTCAAGATCTGCGCGACGTTGACGTGCACGGTCCCTTCAAGCCGCGGTAGGGCGCCGATGAGCCGAGCGACCTCACAGAAATAGGTGTTCTTCTCGAAACCCTTGGCGGCCAGAATGTCTCGTAGTAATGCGACCACCGTTTCGCCCTCGGAGGTGACCTTGGACTTGGTCACCGGGTTGAACAGCAGGTAGCGGCGGTCATCGGGGCCGGCGCTGCGGAAGTAGTCGATCGCGCGATCACTGAACAACTTCATCGCGACCAGCCGGGCGTATGCGTCGACGAAACTGGCGCGCACATGCGGGAAGTCGGTGACGGGGTTGCCGTAGAGGATGCGGTTGTTGGCATGGGTGATCGCCTCGTAGAAGGCGTGCTCGCACATGCCGATCGAGCCGCTGCACAGGTTGAACTTGCCGACGTTGACGGTGTTGAGTGCGGCCGAGAACGCTTCCGGCCCGGTGCACAGAATGTCCTCCTCGTGCACCGGATAGTTGTCGAGCCGGAAGTTGCTCACGTACATCTGGCCGTGTACGACGTTGCCCACGAGTTCGTAGTTCTCATGGCCGCTGTCGGCGACAAACCACACGTAGCCGTCCGGCCCGTCGATGTCGGCTCGACGCGAGAACACCGAAACCATGCCTGCCACATTGCCGTTGCCGATGTAGTACTTCTCCCCCGACGCGTAGAAAATCACGCCCCGTTCAGCTCCGTCTTCTGGAGGCGTCAGCACCATGTCGGTGTTGTAGATGTCGGCGCCGTGCTCGCGTTCGGACAACCCGAAAGCCATCACACCGCCTGCCTCGAGCTGCTCGGCGGCACGTTCCTTGGCCTTGATGTTGTCGCTCTGCCAGATCGGTCCGAGGCCGAGGATCGTGACCTGCTCGGCGTACCAGTACGCAAGTCCGTAAAAGCCGAAGATCTCGCTCAGCGCCGCGTTGCGCGCCGTGTCCCAACGCTTGTTCGGGTCTGTACCCCCGCAGTCCGACGGTGTGAGGAACGTCGCGAAGAGTCGGGCGCGCCTGTTGAAATCCAAGAAGTCCGACACCCATACCGCGTCGATGTCGTCGGCCAGCAACCTCGTCTTGCCGCGGGACTCGAACCAGTCGATGACGGCGCGCAGCTGACGGCGCGTCTCGGTATCGAAATGCGCCGGGTCGTAGGTGTTGGGGTTGAGCAGCAGACCACCGGAGTTCGCCATATCGCCCCCTTTCCGTGAGCAGACGCAAAGCTACCCAAACCGATAGCACGCCGCGGGCATTTGCGTATGCTCGCGCGACGTCAACTCAGCCCTTGCGTGCGGTGACGAGCAGGTACTCCCACTGCATGGTCGACGCACCGGCCAACTCGCGGTCACCGAGTTCGGCCAACGCCGCGTCGAGCGCATCGACACGTCCCGGGTCACTTTCGATGTTGCGGTACGCGCTGATCGTCGGCCCGTAGTTGGCCTTGAAGTAGTCCCGGAAAGCAGCGCCCGTCGAGAACTGGCTCACGGTCAACATGCCCCGGTGCGCGGTGATGCCGTCGACGCGATCCGAGAGCAGTGCCCGCACGTGACCTTCGCTGCCCCACAACGGCGGTGGCTGCGCTCCGGACGGCGGCGCAGGGACGAATGGTTTCATCACCGCGAACATCTGTCCGATGAACCCCTCCGGCGTCCAGCTGATCACGCCGATCCTGCCGCCCGGCTTGCAGACCCGGACGAGTTCGTCAGCCGCCGCCTGGTGGTGTGGGGCGAACATGACGCCGATACTCGACACCACTGCGTCAAACTCGTTGTCGGCGAACGGCAATGCCTCGGCATTGGCCTCGCGCCATTCCAACGAAACACCCCGCTGCGCCGCCATCAGCTGACCAGCCGCCAGCAGCTCGGGCGTCAAATCGCTGGCGACGACGGAGGCGCCGGCTTGCGCCGCCGAGATCGCGACGCAACCGGTTCCCGCGGCCACGTCGAGAACCCGGTCGTCCGGTCCGATGTTCGTGGCCTCGACGAGCACCGGGCCCATCGACGCCACCAACTCGGTGACGATGACGGGATAGTCCCCCGACGCCCACATCGCGCGGTGCTTGGCCGCCAGCGCTGGATCGACAGGCTGTGTGCTCATGCCAACATGGTCCCCGGGAACGCACGTCTACGAAAGAGAACCGCAAGATGACGCCCGACGACCCCGTCGCCATACTGCAACGCTGGGCAGACTCCGGGGCGGTGTGGCGGGTCATCCACCGCGGCCGCAATGACGTGACGGTCGGGCTCTACCGGTGCGACGGCGGCGAGGAAGTCGATCGCGTCACCTCAGCCGACCCCCGTCTACTCGCCTTCCTCGCAATCCGCGACAGCAGTGAGCAGTAGCGGTCACATCAGCCGGACGGTGCGCGCGAGGTTGAGAATCCCGGTGCGGGCACTGAGCTGGGCGACGATGTCCTCCAGCCGGCTCAGCGGCAGGTCGATGTGCCACTCCGGCAGCAATCCATACAACAGCAACGCGCCCGGCCGCACGTCGACCTGCGTGATCAGCAGTCCGCGGGGCAGATCGGGAAGCTCGACCGGATAGATCGGCAATCGGGCCGGCAACCCCATGCGCCGCCCGCCGACCACCACAGCGCGCGGCTGCAGCCACAGCGCCTTCCCGACGATCCTGACGTCGACCTCCAGGTGCCCCCAGCCCGGTCGGCGAGCCCAGCGCAACCGCACCACGCCGTCGTCGCCGAGTTCGACGGTGAACTGTGGGGAGGCTTTCGCCACGAGCTCCTCGAGCACGTCCGCCGTCAGCATCAGCGACAGCTCGACAGGCGCGGCCACCACCTCCGAAGTCGCCCCCGGCCGGAAATGGACGTTGCTGAGCACAGCCATCGCCTTTTCGAACCGGTACTCCCGCCACCCGACTTCTTCGGCGACCACCAGCACATCGCCGACCTGGCCCATCACCAGACCGCGTACCTCGAGCCGGAAGTCGAATTCCGTCACCGTCAAGGTCAGGTCGCTGCCGTTGGTGCGCACGGTCAGATCACGCCCGACGATGAGCCGGCGCAGCGTTTGGAACAACGTCTGGTACGCGATCGCGGCGCCGGTCGTCACCGTGGGAGCGGCCGCCGACGACCACAGCGAGCTCAGACGCTCACGAGACCGAAACGGGTCCCAACCGGGCAGCTCGAACAACGGCACCAACCCAGCATCCCATCTGCCGGATCGGCGGTGCGGTGGGCGGCTTCGGTCTCGCGATGATGGGGCGGATGCCCGGCGCACACTCGTACCCAGGCGGCAAGATGAGCGGCGTGCTGCTCGTCGATGTCGCTACCGCGTCCGCTGACATCGGCGCGCTGCCGTCGCGGCTCGCCAAGGTTTCCCGGATCGCACAACTGCTTGGCGCGGCGTCCACCGATGCACATCAGGTTGCGGTCGTCGTTTCCTGGCTATCCGGTGAGCTTCTGCAGCGCCAGATCAGCGTCGGCTGGGCCGCCCTGCGAACCCTCCCGTCCGCCGCCGAGCAGCCCACGCTCACCGTCGCCGCCGTCGACACGGCGTTCACCGAGATCGGCGGTGTCGGTGGCGCAGGCTCACAAAGAAAGCGGGCTGCGCTTGTCGCGCAACTGTTTTCCGCCGCGACGGCAGTCGAGCAGACATTCCTGCGCCGGTTGTTGCAAGGCGAACTGCGCCAGGGAGCGCTGGCCGGCGTGATGACCGACGCCGTCGCCAAGGCCGCCAAGCTGCCCGCGCCCGACGTGCGGCGCGCTGCGATGCTCGCCGGACACCTACCAGCCGTCGCGTCGGCGGCGCTGACGGGTGGGGCCGCGGCGCTCGACGAGTTCAGGTTGACCGTCGGGCATCCCGTCGGCCCGATGCTTGCGCAGACCGCAACCGGCGTCGCCGACGCACTCCAACGTCTGGGCGGCACAGCGATTTTCGAGGCCAAGCTGGACGGTGCCCGGCTGCAAATCCACCGCGACGGTGACGACGTCGCGCTGTATACCCGCAGCCTTGACGACGTCACCGCGCGGCTGCCGGAGGTCGTCGCCGCCACGCTGGCGCTGCCGGTCCGTTCGTTCATCGCCGACGGCGAGGCGATCGCACTGCGGCCCGACGGGCGCCCGCACCGGTTTCAAGTGACGGCGTCCCGGTTTGGCCGCGCGAAAGCCGATAGCACCCAACCGCTTTCGGTGTTCTACTTCGACCTCCTACACCTCGACGGTGAAGATCTTCTGGACCGACCGACGGACCAGCGCCTCGACGTCCTCGACGCCGTCGTCGCGGACACCCAGCGCGTGGACCGACTGAGAACCGCGGACGCCGACGAGGCCGGCCGGTTTCTCGACACCACACTGGCGGCCGGTCACGAGGGCGTGATGGCGAAGTCGACCGCCGCGCCGTACGAAGCCGGCCGACGCGGTGCCGGCTGGTTGAAAGTCAAGCCGGTGCACACGCTGGATCTCGTGGTACTGGCGGTGGAATGGGGTTCCGGGCGGCGCTCGGGCAAGCTGTCCAACATCCATCTCGGTGCGCGCGATCCGCAGACCGGCGGGTTCGTGATGCTCGGCAAGACATTCAAGGGCATGACCGACGCGATGCTCGATTGGCAGACAAGGCGGTTCACCGAACTCGCCGACGGGCCGACCGATGGGTACGTGGTCGCGCTGCGCCCCGAGCAGGTCGTCGAGATCGCCTTCGACGGGGTACAGAGTTCGACGCGCTACCCCGGTGGCATGGCGCTGCGGTTCGCGCGCGTGCTGCGCTACCGCGACGACAAGGGTCCCGCCGAGGCGGACACCATCGACACCGTGCGACGACTGCACGAGCGCAGCTAGACCATTCGCGAAACCCGAGTTTCGCATACATTCACCGCATGAGCGTCACCTACGTGCGCACCGATGCCGACCTGCCGCCGGTCGC
>DATBFF010000200.1:0-2468 GCA_036558625.1 Mycobacterium sp.
GCCGAACGCGGCTACGTCCAGGTGACCATCGACGACATCGTGCGGCGTGCCGGAATCGGGCGCGCGACGTTCTATCTCCATTTCGACAGCAAGGCCGCGGTTCTTCGCGAACTTCGCAACACCCGAATGACGGTGTGGTCGCAGCAGGATGCTCCGCGGGGCGGCCCATCCGGACGGCCCTCGATCCGCGCCTTCTTCGAAAAGGTGGTCGACTTCTACACTTCCGCGCCGGAGCTCTACACGGCCCTTCATCAGGCCAGGGCCGCCGACCCGGAATTCGCCACAGCCCACCGCGCCACGATGGAAGCCAACGTCGACGACTGGATTCAGCACAACGCCATGCCCGGCGCCACCGAAGCCCAGCTCCGCCTGGCCATCGCGATGATGTACACGATGGTGGATTCCTTCATGCATCTGTGGCTCGTCGACGGTTGGCCGTTGGACCGCGAAGCTGCCATCGAGACGATGACCGACGCCCTGTACGCCACCATGCGCTGAATCCCTCACGAGGACAGGAACACCCATGCCCGATCGACGTTATCTGCATCTGAACCTGGTTGCCAACGACATCAACCTGCACCAAGGTGCATTCGGGTACGAGCAGGCCAACGGCGTACCCGAGCGCAGCACCTTCGAGCGCCTGCTCGAGTACGGGGCATTCGGCGACGAGGGCTTGTTCACCGCCCTGTTCGTCGGCGACATCCCCGGCATGCAGGGATCGCCGGCCTTCGACGGTGGACCGGCCGAACCCATCACCGCACTGACCGCAATCTCGCAGCACACCAAGCATGTCGGCCTGATCGCAACGGCATCGACGACGTTCTACGACCCCTACAACCTGGCGCGGTTGCTGGGCTCGCTCGACCAGGCCTCCGACGGTCGCGCCGGCTACAACGCGGTCACGTCGGTCATCGACGACTTCGCGCTGAACTACAGCCTGGCCAAGCACTTGGACCGCGAGGAACGCTACCAGCGCGCCGACGAGTTCCTCGATGTGCTGCGCTCGCTGTGGGACAACCGGGAGCTGCGTCGCGATCCCGACGGCCGCAACCGGTTCTACGCCGACCCGATCAACCACCGGGGCAATCTGTTTCAGGTCTCCGGTCCGCTCAACATCGCGCCCAGCCGCCAAGGGCGGCCGCTCATCGCGCAGGCGGGCGGGTCGGGAGCGGGTATCAAGGTCGCCGCCAAGCATGCCGAGATGGTGTTCACCAACTCGTCCACCCGCGAGAGCGCGGCGGCCTACCGAGAGACGCTGGACAAGGCACTCGTCGACCAGGGACGCGCCCCGGGATCGGTCCCGCCGATACCGGGACTCATCCCCTACCTCGGCCGCACGGCGAAAGAAGCCGAGGAGAAACTGCGCGAACTGGACAGCTACGTGGACTGGGCACCCATCGCACCATTCGCGTTGGGACAGTTCGGTATCGACATCCCGCTTGAGGACATCACCGCACCGTTCCCGGTCGAGGCTCTGCCGGTTCCCGCCGATGTGGAGAAGACGATCAAGAGCACGTTCGGCAACTATGTGGGGCTGTACAACTGGATTCAGGAGCGCCCGGGAGTGACCGTGCGCGAGGTGGTGGCCCAGGCGGTCGGCCGCGGCGGTGCCACGCATCGCAAGTTCGTCGGCTCCTATGACGACATCGTCGACGATTTTGCGGCCTGGCACTCCGACGGCAACGTCGGCGGATTCAACCTGATGTTCTCCGCCGGAGCACAATCCATCCGCGAGTTCATCGACGAGGTGGTCCCCCGGCTCATCGACCGCGGTATCTATCGCAGCACTCCGGCCGACCGCCCGTTGCGAGAACGTTTCTGACCCGACGAAGAGAGCCAGAGATCAGTTGCCACCGGCACCATGTGTGTGGATGGAGCAACAAAGAGATCGTGTGACTCCTGGCGCGCGCACGCTCGAGCCGATCCCGCCACGAGCGACGGCCACACCGTTCGCATCCCGCCCCGCAGCCACCCGACCCGACTGCGAGAAACCGGATTCCGCGGGCCGGTCGCCTTCTTCTGCGACGCGCGCAGTCGTCGCTCCGGCCACCCCCGCCGCGGCCGCGGGCGAAACCTGCACAGCGGTGAACATCGACTCAGTGAGAAAGCTTGCGAAATCACAATTTCCGTAGGCAAACGAATCGACGCTCACCGACTCCCAAGGGGTGCGTCACCGAGTCGATACGACTCCACCGACCACACGTTGACGAGACTCCGTCAGGCAGAGACCGCCGGGCAATCAAGAGGAGTCCGACCGCTGCGCCTATCGGGCCAGGCCACATCGCGCAGGAATTGATCGAATCAGCCTCTGCAGCGGCCGATACAGCAGGCGAAAAGGCGGCCACATCGGCCCCACAGCAAACTTTCAGATGATCCTGACACAATAGCTGGCGAATGATAGCATCCATGTGCATGAGTACCGGCATCGACATGATCGACATCACAGAGATCGAGAGTGGCCGTTTGCG
>DATBFF010000201.1:0-2634 GCA_036558625.1 Mycobacterium sp.
TGAGCAACGCGACGTGGGCGGCAGGCCCCGGCCAGACAACGCTGCCGCCGCAGGACAGCGCAGGCCGGCAACCGTAACGTTCACGCTTCCGGCGGGCAGCGAAGACGCCCAAGCCCACCATGCCCGGCACGAAGACCCAAGCGCCCACCATGCCAGGACCTCGCGGTTACGAGCAGGCTAACCGGGCTGCTGCCCCCGAGGCCTGTATCGTATCGTTCTGGCGGCGCCCGGAACTCGGCGAGCTCCTTGGGGACGGCGGCGTCGCAAGACACGCTTGGATATTGAGCTTGCCCGGCCGTTGGACAACGATGGGTGGCTGGCGAGCGCTGGCAGCGACCACGCCGGGCCCTAGGTGCCGTTCCGCCGCATAGCTGTCGAACCCCGACCGACCGTGTGCTTGCTCGGATGCCTGAGTACTAGAAAGTAAGAGACAAGTCCGGTTCGTCATCTTTTTGTTACACAGTTTGCGTATCCGCGCGAACCTGTCGCAGATCCCGTGGAGATATAGGTGGCGACACTGGAGGGGCGGACATGTCGGTCGCAGGACTTCACGCATCCCGGATTGCGCTGCCGCGCCTGATCCTCTGCCTTCTAGTCGCAGTGCTCATGAGCGTGGCGTTCCTAGTTACCGCACGGCCTGCCGCCGCTGCCTGCGCCAACACGATCGCGTGCGAGAACCAGCTGCCTGGCGATCCGGCCAGCGACTGGCAGGTGAACGGGATCGGGGACTCGACGATCCAGGGCTTCGCCACGTCGATGAGCGTAAACGCCGGCCAGACCGAGAGTTTCAAGATCAGCACCCCGTCGACGTCGTACCACATCGATATCCTGCGCGTGGGGTACTACCAGGGGAACGGCGCCCGCAAGGTGGCCTCGAACCTGCTGCCCACTGCCTCGCTGCCGCAGACCCAGCCGTCCTGCCTCAACGGACCTACAGGCACCGGGCTCATCGACTGCGGCAACTGGGCCGTGTCGGCCTCGTGGACCGTGCCGGCCACCGCGGTGTCCGGCTTGTATCTCGCCCACCTGGTTCGCAACGACAAGAGCAACAGCAGCAGCATCATCCCGTTTGTGGTCCGCAACGACGCGAGCCACTCGGACATGCTGTTTATGACCTCGGATACGACCTGGCAGGCCTACAACAGCCAGGGCGGCAACAGCCTCTACACGTGCTCGACCAACTGTCCTGCCGGGAGCCCAGACGCTTACAAGGGCGCCGCCAAGGTGTCCTACAACCGGCCGTGGCACACTCCGCTGGACGATGAGGGCCGGGACTGGTGGACCGACTACGAGTACCCGATGATCCGGTTCATGGAGGCCAACGGGTACGACGTGAGTTACACCAGCGGTGTCGACATGGGCCAGACGGGGGCCGCCTCCCTAATCGAGCAGCACAAGATCTTCCTTACGGCCGGTCACGACGAGTACTGGGCCGGCCAGGAGCGCGCGAATGTCGAGGCCGCTCGCGATGCCGGGGTTAACCTTGCTTCCTTCACCGGCAATGAGGTGTTCTGGAAGACCCGGTGGGAGGCCAGCATCGACAGCTCAAACACCGCGAACCGGACGCTGGTGACCTACAAGGAGACCCATTACAACACCCCGGTCGATCCTCAGGACCCGCCCACCTGGACAGGCAGCTGGATGGATCCTCGGTTCAGCCCGCCGGCGGACGGCGGGAAACCACAGAACGCGCTGACCGGGCAGCTGTTCGCCGTCAACTCGGGCACGACGGACATCACCGTGCCTTCCCAGTACAGCAAGCTCCGATTCTGGCGCGGCACCCGGGTGGCCACCCTCGGGTCCGGTCAGTCCACCACGCTTGACCAGGGGGTAGGCACCCTCGGCTACGAGTGGGACGTCGATGCCGACAACGGCTACCGGCCCGCCGGGCTGATGGACATGTCGTCGACCACCAGCTCAAGCGCGGAAGTCTTCCAAGATTACGGCGGCACAACAAAGCTCAACAGCACCGCCACCCATCATCTGACCTTGTACCGTGCGCCGAGCGGTGCCCTGGTGTTCGGCGCCGGGACCGTCCAGTGGGTGTGGGGACTGGACAACGGGGCTGGAACCGGCAACACGGATTCGGCCATGCAGCAGGCCACGGTGAACCTGTTCGCCGACATGGGGGTGCAGCCGACCACGTTGATCTCGGGACTTACGGCGGCCACCGCGTCGACTGATCACACCACGCCCACATCTTCCATCAGCTCACCGTCACAGGGTGCCACCGTGTCGGACGGCTCGGCCATGACCATCAGCGGTACCGCGACCGACGCGGGCGGCGGCGTGGTCGCCGGCGTCGAGGTCTCGACCGACGGCGGCACCACCTGGCATCCGGCGACCACGATGTCTGCGGCCAACGCGTCCGTCACCTGGACCTATTCGTGGAAAGCGCACGGGAACCCGTCGACGACGATCAAGTCCCGTGCCGTCGACGACAGCGGCAACCGGGAGAGCCCGGGGGCGGGCACCACGGTGAATGTGAACTGCCCCTGCTCGATCTGGGGAACCAGTACAACCCCGGCGCTCGCCGATTCGGGTGACGCGGCAGCGACCGAGGTAGGCGTGAAGTTTAAGACGGACACCTACGGCTTCGTTACTGGGCTTCGCTTCTACAAGGCAAACACCAAC
>DATBFF010000202.1:0-25294 GCA_036558625.1 Mycobacterium sp.
GCCTGCCGGTGCGCAAAGTGATCCGGCCCACCCAGTTCTACTCTCTGTTACTGCGCCGGCTGCGTGATTTCCGGACGATGGACGACGGCGTCACCTGGTCGGCGCAGGCGGATTTCCTTGCCCGACTTGCTGATTGGGATCATGACGATCCTCTGTGGCCGTTGCAGCGGGCCGAGCGATCCGCTCTGCTCGAATTGAACGTCCCGCTGTTCACGATCACCACCGACGGCAGCGAGATCTCTGATGCGGCTGGGGTCTCCGTGACCACGTCTGCGGTGCCGG
This sequence comes from Mycobacterium sp., assembly GCA_036558625.1. Taxonomy (GTDB): domain Bacteria; phylum Actinomycetota; class Actinomycetes; order Mycobacteriales; family Mycobacteriaceae; genus Mycobacterium. The sequence goes on from DATBFF010000202.1 coordinate 283, forward strand.
GTCTGCAGCGGGCCCGCGAACGCGTTCGCTTTCTCGACAAACGTGAGATCGCCTGGCAGACAGAGCTGATCAAACAAGCATCAGCATTCGCGCCCGACTCAGAGGACCGTGCGCTCTCGGCGGAGTCGCCTGCCGAGTCTGCACCGCAGCCGGGCGCTTTTGCTGCCGAGGCCGACGCGATTGCGGAGGAGATCACCATGCGCGCAGTCCGCCGAGACGGCAGTGCCGCATGGATCGGCCTCAACCCGGTCGGCGACTCCGACGTCTCTCAACTCGCCGTCCTCGGCCCCGATCTGTACAGCGGCGCATGCGGAATCGCGGTCTTCTTCGCGGCGCACGCGGCCGCATCGCAGAATCCTTCGTCGGCCGAGCTGGCGATCGCGGCGGTGGCGCAGTTGCGCGCCGAACTGCGCGGTCGCAACGCCGCGCACATGGCTCGGGTTTACGGGATCGGCGGCGGCATCGGACTGGGTTCGATCGTGTACGGGCTGACCGTAATTTCTGCTCTGCTGCAAGATGATTCGCTGCTCGCTGATGCGGAACTGGCCGCTGTGCTCATCGACGAGGAGCTCATCGAGACCGACAAGCGCCTCGACGTGATGGCCGGTAGCGCCGGCGCGATCCTCGGCCTGCTTCGCCTTCACCGCGACACCGGATCGCAGGCTGTGTTGAAGCGGGCCGTCGACTGCGGGGAACACTTGGTCGCCTGCGAGCGAACCGGGCCGGAGGGCGCACGGAGTTGGGTGAGCACCGATCCCGATGGCCGGGCATTGGCCGGGATGTCGCATGGCGCGGCGGGTTTCGCGTATGCGCTCAGCGCGCTCGCGGCAGCCACTGGACGCGAGGATTTCGCCGATGCGGCGTCGGAGTGTCTGCGTTTCGAGCGCTCAACCTACGATGTGCGACTCGGCGACTGGACCGACATCCGGGTAGGGGAGCCGCATTTCCGGGCGCAGTGGTGCCATGGCGCGGTCGGCATCGGGCTGGCGCGGCTGGCGATGCTCAAAGGCGGATCGACAGTAGGCCGCAGCGACATCGAGGATGCGCTCGCCGCGGCGACGCGCGGGTGGCCGGGTCATGCCGACACGCTGTGCTGCGGTGCGGCCGGGAGTGTCGAGCTGTTCCGCGAAGCCGCGGCTGTGCTCGACCGTCCAGCGCTCGACGACGTCGCGTCGCGGCGGCTGGCATGGGTGCTCGAGAACCGGACGCGACGTTCGAACTACCGGTGGAAAGGCGGCTCACGGCGGTTCAACGTCGGCCTCTTCCGCGGCTTGGCCGGCGTCGGCTACACGTGTCTTCGAGACGTCGACAGGTCCCTGCCGAACATCCTCGTCTGGGAGTAGCCGCTTACACGTCGAAGTACAGCGCGAACTCGTACGGATGCGGCCGGATGGCCACCGGCTCGATCTCTTGCTCGCGCTTGTAGCTGATCCACGTTTCGATCAGGTCCGGCGTGAAAACCCCGCCCTCCGTGAGGTATTCGTGGTCCTCCTCGAGCCGGTCGATGACCGCCGACAACGAGGTCGGAGCCTGCGGGATGCTCGCGGCCTCGTCGGGCGGCAGCTCGTAGAGGTCCTTGTCGACCGGCGAATCAGGCTCGATCTTGTTCTTGATCCCGTCGAGGCCGGCCATCATCATCGCCGAGAACGCGAAATACGGGTTGCCCGAGCTGTCGGGGCAGCGGAACTCCAGTCGCTTGGCCTTCGGGTTGTTGCCGGTGATCGGGATACGCACGCATGCGCTGCGATTCCGCTGGCTGTACACCAGGTTGATGGGGGCTTCGTAGCCCGGCACCAGCCGCTTGTAGCTGTTGACCGTCGGGTTGGTGAAGGCCAGCAGTGACGGCGCGTGGTGCAGGATGCCGCCGATGTAGTGCCGCGCGGTGTCGGACAGCCCGGCATAACCGGACTCGTCGTAGAACAGCGGCTCGCCGTCCTTCCACAACGACTGGTGCGTGTGCATGCCCGAGCCGTTGTCGCCGAACAGCGGTTTGGGCATGAACGTCACCGTCTTGCCGTGCTCCCACGCAGTGTTCTTGACGATGTACTTGTACAGCTGCATGTCGTCAGCGGCGTGCAGCAGCGTGTTGAACTTGTAGTTGATCTCGGCCTGCCCGCCGCTGCCGACCTCATGGTGGCTCTTCTCCAAGACGAACCCGGCGTTGATCAGGTTGGTGGTCATCGCGTCGCGCAGGTCGACGTACTGGTCGTTGGGCGCGACCGGGAAGTACCCGCCCTTGTGGCGGACTTTGTATCCGCGGTTCGCGCTGCCGTCGGCATTCGTGGGCTCGCCGGTGTTCCACCAGCCCGAGATCGCGTCGACCTCGTAGAACGCGCCGTTGGCACGCGAGTCGAAGGCGACCGAGTCGAAGATGTAGAACTCGGCTTCCGCGCCGAAGAACGCGGTGTCGGCGATGCCGGTGCTGTTCAGGTAGTTCTCCGCCTTGCGGGCCACGTTGCGCGGGTCGCGCGAGTAGGGCTCGAGCGTGAACGGATCGTGGACGAAGAAGTTGAGGTTCATCGTCTTGGCGGCGCGGAACGGGTCAATCTTCGCGGTACCAGGGTCGGGCAGCAGCAGCATGTCGGACTCGTGGATGGACTGGAAGCCACGAATCGACGATCCATCGAACGCCACGCCGTCTTCGAACATGGTTTGGTCGAACGTCGATGCGGGCACCGTGAAGTGCTGAACGATGCCGGGCAGATCGCAGAAACGGACGTCGACGTACTCGACGTCCTCGTCGGCGATGAGCTTGATGACGTCGTCGGGGGTCATATCTGCCACTGTTGGAGGTCTCCTTCTCTTTCACACCCGCGGCTGACGCTAGGGAGGCGATGTTGCACGCCAGTCAACCGCATGTTGCGCCGACGTTACGCGATGCCCCGCCCGCCTATCCTGGGCGCATGGCGACCGAAACCGATGCCGGCCCGCGCTCGATCGCCGGGTTCGGCCGGCGGATCCTCGCGCTGCTGGTCGACTGGCTGATCGCGTACGGGCTGGCCGCGCTTGCCCTGTCGTTCGGGTGGGTAACGTCCGCCACGTTGGCGACGACGGTCCTGGTCGTCTGGTGGGTCCTCGGCGCTCTGTTCGTGCGGCTGTTCAGCTTCACGCCCGGCCAGTACGCCCTGGGTCTGATTGTGGTTTCGACGGACAACCGGCGCCACGTCGGACTCTTCCGGGCGTTGGCCCGCGGGCTGCTGGTCGCGCTGGTCGTGCCGCCGCTCTTCGCCGATTCGGAGGGCCGCGGTCTGCAGGACCGCATCACCTCGACGGCGGTCATTCGTCGGTGACCCTGCGTATTGATTCTGCGCTGAGATCGCGTTTTGTCTGACTTTTGTGATCTGGACGCAGAGTCGAGGCCCCCGGGGGCGTCGTGATGCGTTAGCGCCGGCGAACCGTGCGCTGCACGCCGCGCATCTTCGCCTGCGTCGGCATCGGCCCTTTCGGCATCGCGGCCATTCCGGATTTCGACCCCAAGGCCGCCAACCGCGACTCCAGCGAATCCATCTGCTTGACGGTGATGTTGGCCGGAAGCCGCGTGAGATGGCGCTCGAGCTTGGACAGCGGCACTTCGCCGTCGCCGTTGCCGACGATGACGTCGTAAATCGGCACGTCGCCGACGAGCCGGGCGGTGCGCTTCTTCTCCTGCGCCAGCAGCGGCTTGACCCGACTCGCTGACCCCTCGGCGACGAAGATGACACCGGGCCGCCCGATCACCCGGTGTACCGCATCGAAATGACCGGTCGCGGCCACACCCGGAGTCACCCGCCACTTGCCCCGCAGATTGTCCAGCGCCCACGCCGCGGCGCCGGTCTGGCCCTCGGCCTTGCTGTACACCGAGCGCTGGGCGCGGCGCCCGAAGATGATGAACGCGACCAACGCGCCGAGCACCACGCCCAGCGGGATCAGCAGTGTCCCGGCATAACCGGGGACCAGCAACAGCCCCACCGCGACGGCGGCCCCGACGATCAGCACGAACGCGCCGATCATGTACGGCAGCAGCCGCTTGTCCTCCTTGCGCTGCATCTGGAATGCCTGCCAGAGCTGGCTGCGGCGCGCTTTGGACGCCGCCTTGCGGGCCGCCTTCGCCTCGGCCTTTGCTGCCTTGACGGCCTTGGGATCGCGGGACTTGGCCATGCAGCCAGAATACGGGTCGCCTCAGGCGCGAGTTCGGCCCGAGACGGCCTGCGCATACAGCCGCCCGGCGCGGTACGACGACCGCACCAGCGGACCCGCAAGCACGCCGGCGAAACTTAGGCCGGTGGCAAAGTCCGCCAGATCGACGAACTCCTCGGGCCGCACCCAACGCGCCACCGGATGATGGCGCACCGACGGACGCAGGTACTGAGTGATCGTGACGATGTCGCAGCCCGCCTCACGCAGATCACACAACGCGCGACGCACCTCGTCGGTGGTCTCGCCCAGGCCCAGGATCAGGTTGCTCTTCGTCACCAGTCCGTCGTCGCGCGCTGCGGCCAGCACATCGAGGCTGCGCTGGTAGGTGAATGCGGGCCGGATGCTCTTGAAGATCCTCGGCACCGTTTCGACGTTGTGCGCCAACACTTCCGGACGTGCATCGAACACTTGACGTAGTAGTGCGGGCGTGCCGTTGAAGTCGGGGATCAGAAGTTCGACCCCGGTGTTCGCGTTGAGCGCCTTGATCTGACGGACCGTTTCGGCGTACAGCCACGCGCCGCCGTCGGGCAGGTCGTCGCGCGCGACCCCGGTGACGGTCGCATACCTCAGACCCATTGCCGCGACGCTTTCCGCGACGCGGCGCGGCTCGTCGCGGTCGAGCTCGGCGGGCCGGCCGGTGTCGATCTGACAGAAGTCGCAGCGGCGGGTGCACTGCTGGCCGCCGATCAGAAACGTCGCCTCGCGGTCTTCCCAGCATTCGTAGATGTTGGGGCAGCCTGCTTCCTCGCACACGGTGTGCAGCCCTTCGCGTCGAACGAGGGCCTTCAGTTCCGTGTATTCCGGGCCCATTTTGGCGCGGGTCTTGATCCACGGCGGCTTGCGCTCGATCGGGGTCTGCGCATTGCGGACCTCAAGACGCAGCAGCTTGCGGGTCACCCCATCGATGTTAGTGCGAGCCGGCCGTCGAGGGCATCGCACACGGCGTCGGCGACACGCGCCCGCACGTCGTCGACCGTGACACGACGGCCGAGTTCTGCGGTCAGCGACGTCACCCCTGCGTCGGTGATTCCGCACGGCACGATCGCGTTGAACGCACCGAGGTCGCAGTCACAGTTGAGCGCGAACCCATGCAACGTCGTGGCGCGTTGCACGCGGACCCCGATCGCCGCCACTTTCCGCGCCGGGCCGCGGTTGTCGGCGGGCACCCACACCCCGGAGCGGCCGTCAACGCGGTCGACCTGCAGCCCCAGCTGGGTGCACACCGTGATCAACGAATCTTCAAGCCGGCGAACATAATTCACGACATCAAGCGGCTCGGCCAGACCGATGATCGGGTAGCCAACCAGCTGACCGGGCCCGTGCCAGGTGATCTTGCCGCCGCGGTCGGTGTCGACGACGGGTGTGCCGTCTGCCGGGCGCTCGTGCGGCTGGGTGCGACGACCGGCGGTGTAAACCGACGGGTGCTCCAGCAGCAGCAGCGTGTCCGGCCCGCCCGCCACGCGGGCCTCGACGAGATCACGCTGCAGCTGCCACGCCTCGCCGTAGTCGACGGCGCCGAGTTGGCGGACCTCGATGGGGGTGGCCGCTTTTCGCACCGGACGCATGACTCGATTATGGCCGGAACTTCGCCTCGTAGAGCGCCTTCATGGTGTCGGCGAGCTCGGGTGCCGGTCCGTCGACGACGACTCTCGGCGCGACCGTCGTGATCGGCAGGGCAGCCACCGGGGCCGGCGTCGCACCCCACTCCGCCAGCCACTGGCTCAGCTGCGCCGCCGATGTCGCGTACACGATGCGGCCCAGCCCGACCCAGGCGTGGGCCGCGGCGCACATCGGGCAGTGCTCGCCAGAGGTGTACACGGTCGCATCGGCCCGCTCCTCATGCGTCAGATTCGCCACCGCCCAGCGGGCGATGGCGAATTCGGGATGCTGGGTGGCATCCCCGCCCGACACTCGGTTGCGATCCTCATACAGCGTCCGGCCGTCAGCGCCGACAAGTGTGGAACCGAACGGTTCGTCGCCGTCCTCAAGCGGCGAGCGTGCGAGTTCGACGCAACGACGCAGGCGGTCAAGGTCTTCGGTGCGCATCGTCGTGGGCGGTGGCATAGGACAGCGCTTCGCCGATTGTGTTGTGGTGAAAGGCAAATCCGGCGCGCTCCAAGGCCGCCGGGATCGCGCGCTGGCCGATGAGCAAGCCTTCGTCGGCGAATCCGCCGATCGCGCGGCGCAGCACGAACGCAGGCATCGGCAGCGGCGTCGGACGGTTCACCGCGTGGCCCAGTGCGGAGGTGAATTCCGCATTGGTCACCGGCGCCGGCCCGGTCAGGTTCACCGGGCCCGACAGATTGTGTGAGATCGCGAACAGCAGCGCGCGCACCTCGTCTTCGAGCGTGATCCACGGCATGTACTGACGTCCGTTGCCGAGTCGCGCACCGAGCCCGAGAGAGAACAGCGGCTTCAGCCGGGACAGCATTCCGCCGCCTCGTGACAGCACCAGTCCGGTCCTTACGAGCACTACACGCGTGCCCGCCTGCCGCGCGGAAAGTGTGGCCAGCTCCCAGTCGTAGCAGAGCTGGGCCAAAAAACCCGTTCCGGGCGGCGCGGTTTCGTCGGCGACGCGATCGCCGGTATCGCCGTAGTAGCCCACCGCACTGGCGTTGACCAGCACCGGCACGCAGGCCTCGGCGACCGCGGCCGCAAGCACCTCGGTGGGCGTGATCCGGCTGTCGCGCAGCAGCTGCTGGTACGCCCCCGACCACCGCTTGTCGCCGATGCCTGCCCCGCACAGGTTCACGACGGCGTCGACACCCCGCAGGGCGTCCGCGTCGAATCCGCCGGTCTCGGGGTTCCAGTGCAGTTCGTCAGCGTTGGACGGAGCGCGCCGGACGATCCGCATTACCCGGTTGTCGGACGCGCGCAGCGCGGTGACGAGCGCCGAGCCGATCAGTCCGGAAGATCCGGCGATGGCGATGAGTGCGTCGACCACGGTGTTTTGCTGTCCCTCAGAGTCCGAGGTCGGCCTCGAAGGCTCCCTCTTCCAGCCGCCGCTTGATCGTCGTCAAGAACCGCCCGGCGTCGGCGCCGTCGATGAGTCGGTGGTCGTAGGTCAGCGGCAGGTAGCACACCGAGCGGATACCGATCGACTCATTGCCGAGCTCGTCGACGATCACCCGCGGCCGTTTGACGATGGCGCCGGTGCCCAGCATCGCGGCCTGCGGGGGCACCAGGATCGGTGTGTCGAACAGCGCGCCCTGGCTGCCGATGTTGGTGATCGTGAACGTGCCGCCGGACAGCTCGTCTGGCTTGAGATTGTTGGAGCGGGCGCGGTCCGCGATGTCGACGATGGCCCGGGCGAGCCCGGCCAGCGACAGGTCCCCGGCGTTGTGGATCACCGGTGACAGCAGGCCCTGTTCGGTGTCCACCGCGATGCCGAGGTGCTCCGCGTCGTAGTAGGTGATCTCCTTGCTGTCCTCGTTGTAGCTGGCGTTCACGTTCGGATGGATCTTGAGCGCATCGATCACCGCGCGGGCGATGAACGGCAGATAAGTCAGATTCACGCCCTCGCGTTCGGCGAAGGCGTTTTTCGCCCGTGAGCGCAACGCGACGATCTTGGTCATGTCGACCTCGTGGGTCTGCGTGAGTTGCGCTGTGGCTTGCAGAGATTCGCGGGTCTTCTTCGCGGTGAGCTGCCGGATCCGGCTGGCTTTCTGCGTGGTGCCACGCGCATTGGCCAGCGCGGCCGACGGCCTCTCCGCCGCAGCGGCAGGTGCCTTGGCCGGTGCGGGTTGCGCCGGCCGGGCTTGCTCTGCGGCGGGAGCCTTGGCCTGTTCGGCGGCGGCCAGCACGTCCTGCTTGCGGATGCGCCCACCCACCCCAGTGCCCTTCACGCGTGCGAGGTCGACGTTGTTCTCTGAAGCGAGCTTGCGCACCAGCGGCGTGACGTAGGGCGTGGCTTCGCCGTCGGAGGACGCCGACGCCGGCGCGGGCTCGCGTTTGCGCTCCGGTTTCGGTTCAGGCTGGGGTTGAGCCTTCGGTTCGGGTTCGGGTTCGGGTTCGGGCTTCTTCTCGGCAGCGGGCTGCGCCTGCGGGGAACCTTGGCCGACCTTCGCGAGTTCGCCGCCCACCTCAACGGTGTCGTCTTCCTCGGCGGTGATCGAGAGCAGCGTCCCGGACACCGGCGAGGGAATTTCGGTGTCGACCTTGTCGGTGGAGACCTCGAGCAGCGGTTCGTCAGCCTCCACGTGATCGCCGACCTTCTTCAGCCAGCGGGTGACGGTGCCCTCGGTGACCGACTCGCCGAGCTCGGGCATCTTCACCGACGTCGCCTCGCCACCGTCGCCGGAGGACGCGGCCGGCTCCGGCTGCGCGGATTCCGATTGCTGCGCGGGCTGCTCTGCGGGCGGTTCTTCTTGCGCAGGCTGTTCTTCTTGCGCGGGCTGCTCGCCGCCTGTCGGCTCCTCGCCGTCCTCGCTAATCACCGCGAGCTCCCCGCCTACCTCCACCGTGTCGTCTTCCTGCGCGACGATCTTGGAAAGCACACCTGAGGCCGGCGACGGGATCTCGGTGTCGACCTTGTCGGTGGACACCTCGAGAAGCGGCTCGTCTCGCTCGACGGTGTCGCCCTCCTGCTTGAGCCAACGGGTCACGGTGCCTTCGGTCACGCTCTCACCGAGTGCGGGCATCTGCACGGAGAAGGCCATGTCTGTTGACTCCTCGAACTCGCCTCGTACGGGTCGATCTCTGGCTTACCACGTTTCATCTTTCCCCACCGGCGCCGACGCTGAACGTCTCGGGGTCGTTCGCTGCCGTGGCACTATCGAGCCGGTGGGATTCTTCGACAGATTTCGCCGGGGTCGTCGCGGCGGCCCCGACAGCGAGGCTGCAGACCAGCGTTATCTGCGCGATTGGGCGCGCGCCCGCACAGGTGTGGAGGCCTACGTCGAGCCGCAGACCAGCGTGACCGAAATGACCATGGTCCTGGTCGCCGGTGACGGCGAATGGACGCGGCGGCGGGCCGGCGGGGAGGCCGGCGTTCGTAAAATCGGCCAGCAGTTGGGAATCCCGGTCTACGACGTGCAGCGGGTCGGCTATCCGAAGCGGATGCGCGACTACGACGCGCGCCGCCGCGCACAGCGCCGTGCTGGCTACGATGCCTGACTTATGAGTCTGGTCCGTAGCGGCGACATAGTGATCGCAGTCCACGAGCATGGCAACCCCGACGGCCCGACGGTGGTGATGGTTCACGGCTGGCCCGATTCCCATGCACTGTGGGACGGTGTCGTGCCGCTGATGGCCGACCGGTTTCGGGTGATCACGTACGACAACCGCGGCGTGGGCCAGTCGTCGTCGCCGAAGGCCCACACCCAGTACACGATGCCGTGTCTCGCCGACGACTTCGCGGCCGTCATCGACGCGGTCAGCCCGACCGCGCCGGTGCACGTGATAGGCCACGACTGGGGGTCGGTGGCGGTCTGGGAGTACCTGGCGCGTGACGACGCTAAGGCGCGGGTCGCGTCGTTCACGTCGCTGTCCGGCCCGAGCCAGGACCACCTCGTCACCTGGATGTTCGACAGCTTCAAGCGGCCGTACCGGCTCAAGTCATTCCTGCTGGCGTTGGACCAGGCGCTGCGTCTGAGCTACATGGCGCTGTTCTCGGTGCCGCTGCTGACACCGGGGGTCGTGCGGGCTATCCTCGGTCGCGATGCCGCCAACACGCTGAAGATCTACCGCGCCAACTACTTTCGGTCCTTCACAGGACGCGTCCGGCGCGACCACTACGTCGACGTCCCGGTGCAAGTGATCGTCAACACCGGGGATCCCTTTGTCCGGCCGCACAGCTACGACGCGTTGTCGCGCTGGGTGTCACGACTGTGGCGCCGTGACATCAAAGCCGGGCACTGGTCGCCTGTTTCGCATCCCCATGTCGTAGCGGCCGCGGTCTCCGAGATGGTCGACGTGGTCGGCGGGGCGTCACCGAGTCGGGCGATGCGGCGCGCGCAGGTCGGCAAATCTTCCCAAACTTTCGACGACACGCTGGTCTCGGTCACCGGTGCGGGCAGTGGCATCGGGCGGGCGACCGCCCTCGAATTCGCCCGGCTCGGAGCCGAAGTCGTGGTCAGTGACGTCGACGAACCCGCCGTGCGGGACACCGCGGCGCGGATCGCCGCGAATGGCGGTGTGGCGCACGCGTACACGCTGGACGTGTCCGATGCCGACGCCGTCGACGCGTTCGCCGACGAGGTGTGCACCGCACACGGACTGCCAGACATCGTGGTCAACAATGCCGGCATCGGGCAGGCCGGCCGCTTCGTCGACACTCCCGCCGAGGAATGGAGTCGCGTGCTCGACGTCAACCTCGGCGGTGTCGTCAACTGCTGCCGGGCCTTCGCGCCGCGGCTCGTGGAGCGTGGCACCGGAGGGCACATCGTCAACGTCGCATCTGCCGCCGCGTTCGCGCCGCTGCAGCAACTCAACGCCTACTGCACCAGCAAGGCGGCGGTGTACATGTTCTCCGACTGCCTGCGCGCCGAATTGTCATCTGCCGGAGTCGGTTTGACGACGGTCTGCCCGGGCCCCGTACACACCAACATCGTCAGTGCCGCTCGCTTCGACGTGCCGGCGAGTCCGACCGAAAAGGTGGCAGACCGGCGCCAGCGGTGGGGCAAGCTGTTCGCCGCGCGTCGCTACGGGCCGGAGAAGGCTGCGAAGGCGATCGTGTCGGCGGTGCAAAAAAACAAGCCGATACGCCCGGTGACTCCTGAGGCCTATCTGCTGTACGGCACGTCACGGCTGGCGCCACAGGCATTGCGCAGCACTGCCCGCGGCCAGGTCGTCTAGCCGTTGCGGGCGATATCTTCCAGGACCGCGAACATAGTGCGCGTCGGGACACCGGTCCCACCCTTGCCGGTATAGCCCCAAGCGCTGCCGGTGTTGTATGCCGGCCCGGCGATGTCGATGTGTGCCCACTGCACACCATCGGCGACGAACTCGCGCAAAAACGTTCCCGCGACCAGCATTCCGGCGTACCGCGACCCGCTGACGTTGGCCAAATCCGCGACGTTGGACTTCAAGTCGTCCGTCAGCTCCTCCGGAAGCGGCATCGGCCAGCCGTTTTCGCCGACCTGCTGGCTGATCGTGGCCACGCGGTCGCGAAACTCATCGCTGCCCATCACGCCGGGCGTGCGGGCACCGAGCGCGACCGTTTGCGCGCCGGTGAGCGTAGACGTCTCGATGAGGTAGTCCGGGTTGTCCTCGCATGCCCGGGCAATTGCGTCGGCGAGGATCAGCCGGCCCTCGGCGTCGGTGTTGAGCACTTCGACGGTGATGCCGCCGTACTGGGTCAGCACGTCGCCGGGCCGCTGGGCGGTGGCCGACGGCATGTTCTCGGCCATCGGCACCGTGGCGATCACGTTGATGGGCAGCTGCTGCTGGGCGGCCAGCACAGTCGTCGCGATCACCGCCGCCGCACCGCCCATGTCGGAGGTCATGTGGTGCATGTTGGCCGCGGGCTTGATCGAGATGCCGCCGGTGTCGAAGGTGATGCCCTTGCCCACGAGCGCGACAGTCTTCGCGTTGCGCTTCTTGGCGCCGCGGTAGGTCAGGCGCACCAGGCGCGGCGGGCGCGACGACCCTTTGCCGACACCGATCACCCCGCCGTAGCCCTTGCGATCCAGCGCTTTGTCATCGAGCACCTCGACCTCGAGACCCACGGCGTGTGCCAATACCTCTGTCCGCGAGGCGAATTCGGCCGGGAACAGGTGACTCGGCGGGGTGTTGACGAAGTCGCGTGCGGTTGCGACCGCCGTCGCGATCGCGGTGGCGCGCTGCGCCTGCGCCTTTGCCGGTGCCTTGGCATCCGCGGCCAGCGCGACGATCTTGCGCAGCCCCGGTTCCTTTGGTGCGGTCTTGGCGCTGCGGAAGTCGGCGAAGCGGTACGCGCCGAGGATCAGCCCCTCCACCGCAGGTTCCAGGTCCAGCGCCGACAGTGTCGTCACCACCGATTGCGCCTTGTCCAGCGAGCGGGCCGCCGCGCCGGCGGCGCGGCGGATCTTGTCGGCGGGCCAGTCTTCGCGCGGTGAGCCGAGTCCGACCGTCAGCACGCTGGCCACCGGAAGCGACGGCACCACGACCCGGTGCAACTGACCCTCGCCACCGGTTGCCGACAGTGCGCGCAACGCATCCTCGACCGCGGACACGGCGTCGGGGTCCAGGAACTCGGCCGCCAGCACCGTCGCGCGGTCGTCGTCACACGACACCGGAAGGATCAGCACGGCATCCGACACCCCGCGGCAGTGCAGCGACGAGGCGATCGTGACTGAGGGCGCTTGGTAGCCGGATTGGGTATTCACAGGCTCTCACCCTAGCGCCGGGTGTTACTCTGCCGCTCACACCGGGCAGACGCAGGAGTCACGATGGCGGCAACAGAATTCGAGTGGAATAAGCCCGCGGCGTTGGCCATCCCGAAGGAAGGCTACTTCGAACTCGAGCGTGGTCGGTACGGCCCGACCTACCCGAGGACGCCGGCCTGCTACGGCTTTTCGATCATCGCCAAGGTCAAGGAGGGCCGCGAGGAGGCCGTCCGTGCGTACGGCAAACAGATCGAGGAAGCCGTCAAAGCCGCTCCCGACGTGCTCGCACCGCTGCGGCTGCACTACCTAAGGTGGGTGCTCTTCGACGTGGGGTCGGGATTGCACTTCCAATACCAGGGCATCTTCGACACCGACTTCGATAAGTACACCGAGGACGCAGTAGCGCTGTTCAGCCAGACAGGCATCACGACTGTCTTCACCAACCTCGAGGGCTTCCCGGAAGACTGGAAGGAAAACCCCGCGGCCTTTGTCGAATTCGTCCGCGAGCACCAATGCCCGAGTTTCCTCGAGTACGGCGAATATCCGTATGTCACGGCCGACGAGATCAAAAAGGCGCTGCGACTCAAAGCCGCGTTCTCTGACATGCTCGATCAGATGCAATAGCTCGCCGAGATGCTCGAACTCGACGACATTCAGCACATCCTGCTCACCCGCACCCCCGCGATGACGGGACGGTATGAATTCCTGACGTTCGACAATGCGGCCGGCGGGCGGGCATGGCTCTCGGAGTTAGTGGACGTCGTCGAGTCCGCAGCGGCGGTGCGGGAGACGATGGACAGCACGAAGCGCTGGGTCACGCTCGGGTTTACCTGGCATGGGCTGCGAGCGCTTGGCGTGCCGGAGGAGTCGCTGGTCACCTTTCCGGACGCGTTCCGCCAGGGCATGGCCGCCCGGGCCGACATCCTCGGCGACAGCGGCCGAAATCATCCGGACAACTGGGACGGCGGACTCGCCGGCGACGATCTGCACGCGATCGCGATCTTGTTCGCCCGCGACGACGCCGAACACGCTCGCGCCACCGGAGTGCACGACGAGCTGGTAGTCAGATGCGATGGCGTGCGCAGGCTGTCGTACTTGGATCTGAACGCGACCCCGCCGTTCGACCATGCCCACGACCACTTCGGCTTCCGGGACCGGCTCTCGCAGCCGGTGATTGAGGGATCCGACGAGGAGCCAACCCCGGGCTCGGGCACCCCGCTGAAGCCAGGAGAGTTCCTTCTGGGCTACCCCGACGAATTCGGTCCGGTCGCTGGTCTGCCGCAACCGGAGGCATTGTCCCGCAACGGAACATACGCCGCGTATCGGCGGCTGCGGGAGCATGTCGCACTGTTTCGCGACTATCTCCGGCAGAACTCCGGCACAGCCGAGGAGCAGGAACTGCTTGCGGCGAAATTCATGGGCCGGTGGCGTAGCGGCGCACCGCTTGTGCTGGCTCCCGAAAGGGACGATCCCGAACTCGGCGCAGATCCCGGACGTAACAACGACTTCGACTACGGCCAGATGGATCCGTTCGGGTACGCCTGCCCGCTCGGCGCACATGCACGGCGGCTGAACCCACGAGATACCGCGCATAACATGAACCGACGCAGGATGATTCGCCGGGGTGCCACCTATGGCCCCGCTCTGCCGGATGGCGCGCCCGACGACGGCGTAGACCGCGGTATCGCGGCGTTCATCATCTGCGCCGACCTTGTCCGGCAGTTCGAGTTCGCGCAGAACGTGTGGATCAATGACCGCACCTTCCACGAGCTCGGCAACGAACACGACCCGATCTGCGGTACCCAGGACGGCACAATGGAATTCAAGATCCCACAGCGCCCTATCCGCAAGGTGCTCAAAGGGCTTCCGGCATTCACCACCCTCACTGGCGGGGCGTACTTCTTCCTGCCGGGCATTAACGCCATGCGATATCTCGCGGCGCTCGGCTGACCAAAGGACGGACATGGCCACACTTCGCGCGGCGCGCACCTACAACCAGAGCCACATTCGCCGTCCCCAAAACGGCCGCCGCCGTATCAGCATCTACTGGACCTGGAGCTACCCGTGGGAAGCTCAACGCGATCCTAGCGAGATGTACAACCGGTTCTCGACAATGACCGAGGTCCGGAATGCGTTGTGGCCCAGCTACGAAACACAAGAATTCAGCGCAGCGCATTTCCTGCAGGGTATCGCTGGGACACTCGAACTCTTTCACCGCTCGACGCTGGCGTTCCAGGAAATCGCGGGCGAAGCCACAGGTCATGCTGTTGCCGTCTTTCAGCGCATCGACCAGGCCGGCTACAAGTTGCCGATCGATGAGCGCATCCTCGACGACACCGACACGCTGATGGTGTTCGGCCTCGACCACATCGCCAGTGAACAAGAGGCCTCGCCTGAAGAAATCGACGCCATCCGGGCGTGGCTCGCGCGAGAGGGCACCTGCCTATTGCTGGCTCCGCACCATGACGTCGGCTTCACCGAAGACTTCGCACAGCGGCAACTCGAGTTCTTGCACCACGGCGATCCGCTGGTCCCGCGCCAGCAGCGCTTCGGCCAATACACCCGCTCGTTGATGAAAGCGCTAGAGGTACCCGTCCACAACACATGGGGACTGCGCCCAGCCGTGGTCGAGGGGACCCGTGAAATTGCGCCGCTGACCGGCTTCCAAGACCTCGACGTCCCGAGATTGCTCGACAACGTCACAACTTTGAACTTCCACCCGCATCTGCCGCACTACGAGTTGACGTCGCCACAGAGCGAACTTGTCCGTGTACTGGCTCGCCAGCGGGTGGATCCCGATCGACCTCATCCGTTCACCGCACAGGGCAACAGCGAGTTCAACGCGTTGGTCTGGATGCCGCCGGCGGGACGCCGCGCAGGCGAGATCGTGCTGATCGACTCGACGAACTTCACCACCCTCTTCGGGGGCACCGACAGCCTGAAGAACTTGTGGCACAACCTCGCAACGATGAAGTGAGTCTTAAGCGAGGACGCCCAGGGCGATTGCCCGGCCTACCGGGCAGACCGATGTCCGGCGGACCGGGGTTCGGTGGCGGATTCACAATGACCGACAGATCGCCCGGTGACGGATTTCAAGGCTCGCCGCCAATAAAGACCCTGACCCTATCTGCCATGCAGTTCGTAGGCCTTGACGGGTGAGTCGAAACCCTTGAGTGTCAACGGATTCTGCGCAGTCGCAGGCCAGCCTGGCAGTCGCTCGTGCAGCGCTTGCGAGGAGAGTATCTGTCCAGGGCCCGCGGCGGCGACCATCCGTGCGGCGAGGTTGACGACGTTGCCGAAATAGTCACCGTTGATGGCGAGCATCTCGCCGTACCCGAGGCCGACGCGGACCTGCAGGCCCGCCTCCCGGGCCTTCGGGTGGTTCACGAGATCATGAGCGGCCTTGGCCAGCAGCTCTGGCTTGGAACTCACCCACATCACTTCGTCGCCGATGAACTTCACCACTCGGCCGCCATCGGCGTGCACGACGTCGCTGACGGCGGCGTTGAACTCGTTGAGTAGCATCGACAACTCCGCGGGAGTCAGCAGCTGCGTGAGCGCGGTGAATCCGGACAGGTCGGCGAATCCGACACCGCATACCACGCTGGCCCCGGTCGAGTCCCGGATCACGCCCTCGAAGTAGGTGCGGGCGCTGATCAAGTGCTGGCGGTGAACGGAGTCGATCAGTTTTGCAATGCCCGGCAGGAACTCGGCCACTCCGCGGTAGGCCTGCGCGGTGGCGAGTTCATCGTGGGTGTGGTCGATCTGGATGTCCGGCGTTCCGGCCCGCACGATGGTCGACACCGCCTCTGCCAGCCGGGACATCGCCGCGCCGAGGACCCGCAGGTAGCCCGACGCGCCCTCGTCTCCCATCAGCGTCTTCATCCGGAACCATGCCGCCAGGCCGTCGACGTCGGCCTGGCTCAGGGCAGGGGTGTCCGCGTCCGCCACGGTCAGGCCAAGCAAGGACCACGCCTGCGCAACGTCGCGCTCTGCCACGCCGAGTTCGTCGGCGGCAGTGCGCAGCGTGTAGGTCGGACGGCCCGACCACTGCAGCACATCACCCGCCAGGCCGAACAGGCGGCCGCGGCGCTCGGCCTCGGCCATCTCCTCGACAGTGAATCCCATCTCGTCCAGGTATTTGATCAGGTCGGCGCGCTCGCGCGCGTTCTCGATGCCGGCTGCTTCCAGTGCATCGAAATCGACCATCCCATTAGGGTATCGGGAATGTACGACCTGCAGCACGGCCCGCTCGAGGACCGCCATCGCGAGCTCGGCGCGACCTTCGCCGAGTTCGGCGGGTGGCTGATGCCGGTCTCGTACGCCGGCACGGTAGCCGAGCACACGGCGACCCGCACCGCCGTCGGCCTGTTCGATGTCAGCCATCTGGGCAAGGCCGCGGTGCGCGGGCCTGGCGCGATGGAGTTCGTCAACGCCGCCCTGACCAACGACCTGCGCCGCATCCGCCCCGGCAAGGCGCAATACACGTTGTGCTGCAACGACTCCGGCGGCGTGATCGATGATCTGATCGTCTACTACGTCACCGGCGACGAGCTTTTTCTGATACCCAACGCGGCGAATACGGCCGCGGTGATCGAGGCATTGAAAGCTTCAGCGCCGCAGGGGATTTCGATCGTCGACGAGCACCGCTCGTATGCCGTGCTCGCCGTGCAGGGGCCGCGTTCGGCGGACGTGCTGGCGCGGCTGGGCCTACCCACCGATATGGACTACATGGGCTACGTCGACGCAACTTTCAACTCGGTGCCGGTGCGGGTGTGCCGCACCGGTTACACCGGCGAACACGGCTACGAGTTGCTGCCGCCGTGGGACAGCGCCGCGACGGTGTTCGACCCGCTGGCCGATACCGTGCGCGAGCTGGACGGCGAGCTCGCCGGCCTCGGTGCCCGCGACACCCTGCGCACCGAGATGGGCTATCCGCTGCACGGCCATGAGCTGTCGCTTGACATTTCGCCACTGCAGGCGCGTTGCGGCTGGGCGATCGGATGGAAAAAAGACGCATTCTGGGGCCGTGAGGCTCTGCTCGCCGAACGCGCATCCGGTCCGCGGCGGCTGCTGCGCGGATTGAAAGCGACCGGGCGCGGCGTGCTGCGTCCCGAGCTGACCGTGCTATCGGATGACACACGAGTGGGCGTCACCACATCGGGAACATTTTCTCCCACAATGAAACTCGGTATCGGACTGGCGCTGATCGACGCCCATGCCGGCGTCGAAACCGGAGACCGGGTCGACGTCGACGTGCGTGGCCGCAAGCTGCAGTGCGAGATCGTCGACCCGCCGTTCGTCGAGCCGAAAACTCGCTAGCGCACCGACGTACAATCGCTCGCATGGACAGCGGCCCGCGATTTTCCGTCCAGCGCAGTGCGCGCCCGGCGACCGACGAGCAGCGAGCCGTAATCCTGAACAATCCGCCGTTCGGCCAGTACCACACCGACCACATGGTGTCGGTCGACTACACCCACGGCGACGGCTGGCACAACGCCCGCGTGATGCCCTACGGGCCGATCGAGTTGGACCCGTCGGCGATCATGCTGCACTACGCGCAGGGCATCTTCGAAGGTCTGAAGGCCTACCGCTGGGCCGACGGCTCGATCGTGTCGTTTCGACCCGATGCCAACGCCGAGCGGTTGTGCACGTCGGCGCGGCGGCTGGCGATCCCGGAACTGCCGCAAGCGCTGTTCATCGAGTCGCTGCGGCAGCTGATCGCGGTCGACGGCGCCTGGGTGCCGCCGGCGGGAGGCGAGGAGTCGCTCTATCTGAGGCCGTTCGTGATCGCGACGGAACCTGGCCTGGGAGTGCGGCCCGCCAAGCAGTACCGCTACCTGGTGATCGCGTCGCCGGCCGGCGCCTATTTCCCGCGCGGCATCAAACCGGTCAGCGTGTGGCTGTCCACCGAATACGTGCGCGCCGCGCCCGGCGGCACCGGCGCCGCCAAGTTCGGCGGCAACTACGCCGCTTCTCTTCTCGCGCAGGCCGAGGCCGCCGCCAATGGCTGCGACCAGGTGGTCTGGCTGGACGCCGTCGAACGCCGCTTCGTCGAGGAAATGGGCGGAATGAACCTGTTCTTCGTGTTCGGCAGCGGCGGGTCGGCGCGGCTGGTCACCCCGGAGCTGACCGGGACGTTGCTGCCCGGCATCACCCGCGACTCGCTGCTGCAGTTGGCCACCGATGCGGGCTTCTCGATCGAGGAACGCAAGATCGACGTCGACGAGTGGCAGAAGAAGTCGGCGGCGGGGGAGATCACGGAGGTGTTCGCCTGCGGAACCGCCGCCGTCATCACGCCCGTGTCCCATGTCAAGTTCGCCGACGGCGAGTTCACGATCGCCGACGGGGAGCCTGGTGAGGTCACGATGGCGTTGCGCGACACGTTGACCGGCATTCAGCGCGGCATGTTCGAGGACACGCACGGCTGGATGACACGGCTCGGCTGAATCGAGTAGTCGATTACGCTACGGTTCGCCGCCGCGCGTCAGACAATTGGCGGCATGGCCACCAGCTGTGATGTCTGCATCGTCGGAGCCGGCATCGCCGGGCTCAACGCGTTGTTCGTTGCCGGCCGTTATCTGTCTGGCGACCAGAAAATAGTCCTGATCGACCGCCGGGCACGCGTCGGCGGCATGTGGGTCGACACGTACCCCTACGTGCGCCTGCACCAACCGCATCCCGTGTTCACCGCGGGGAACATCGAGTGGACCCTCGGTAAGGATCGCTCCCACCTGGCGACCAAGGGAGAAGTGCTCGACCATTTCGAGCACTGTCTCAACGTCATCAAGCAACAGGTGCACGTCGAGGAGTTCTTCGGCTGGGAGTTTGAGTCTGAAGAGGAGGTCGACGGGATCGTGCGGGCGACCTGCAGGTCCGTGGACGGCGAACCTCTGGTGGTCGAGACGAAGCGCCTGATCAAGGCCTATGGCATTGCGGTCACGCCGAACGACCCGCTCGAGATTGCCAGCGCGCGTGTGCACTCGGTGTCCCCCGATTACTGCGACATCCGATCCGGCGAGATGCGGGACAGCGATACTCCGGTCTGGATCATCGGCGGCGGAAAGACGGCGATGGACACCGCGCACACGCTGATCACTGCATACCCCGGTCGTGAGGTGAATCTCGTCGCCGGTCGGGGAACGTACTTCGCGGCACGCGATCGCTTCTTCCCGAGCGGTGCGCGGAGGTGGTGGGGCGGCACGGCGTTGTCCGACGTGGCCGGGGAGATGGGCCGCCGGTTTGACGGCACCAATGAGGCCGAGGTTCAGCAGTGGTTTCGCTCCAAGTACGGCACCGCGGTGACCCCCGGCGCGGAAAACTATCTGCTTGGCGTGCTGTCGGAGGCGGAGAACAAGACGATCTCCACGGGCCTCAATGACATCGTGATGGACTATTTCACCGATGCAGTCGACCGCAATGGCGCAACGGAAATGATATTCCGCAGCGGATCGACGAAGACCGTCCAGCGGGGCAGTTGGATCGTCAACTGCACGGGATACGTGGGCGTCGACGACGAATACCCCTACGAACCCTACGTTTCCGATAGTGGAGCGGTGGTTTCGATCAATATACGGTCAGCCGTACTGCACCTGCCGGCGTTCATGGGCTACTACCTGGCCCACCTACTGTTCTTGGGCAAGATCAAGGATCTTCCGCTGTACGAACTCGATTGGCAGGATTTGCGACGCAAGTCGCCAATGGCGTTTCCCTGGACGCTTTTTGCGCTTGTCCAGCACAATCTCAGCCTGATTTACGACAGCGTCCCGAGTCGGGTGTTCAGCGAGAACGGACTCGACTTCGACAACTGGTACCCGCTACCGCGGCGATTGCCGAACCTGGCCCGGTTCATGCTCACGCACCGCCGCGAACGGGAGCGACAGCGTCGCGTGCTCGACACCGTGCGGGAACGGTTCGACGTCCGGTGCGGGCCGCTCAGCCGATCGCCAGCCCCACAGCCGTCAGCGTCGTCGTAACTTCGATCACCGCGCCGAGCACGTCGCCGGTGATCCCGCCGAAGCGGCGCGCGCAATGCGCGACCAGCAATAACGACACCGCCAACGCAACGGCAACCACGACTGGTCCCTGCCACAGCCGTGGCGCGGCCGGCACGGATCCGGCCGCGACGGCCAATGCCCATAGCGCGCAGACGGCCAGCGGCTGCGTGCCGGCCACCTGAGCGCCGAGCACACTGCCGTCCGCTGCTGGTATGCCGCGGCGGCATGCCCAGACCGCGGCGAGCCGGCCCGCCGTCACCGCCACGATCACCGTCGGCCAGCCTGCATGCGCGAACGCCAGACCCTGCAGCATCACCGCGACCACGATCGCCGCGACGCCGAAGGCGCCGGTCGACCCGTCGCGCATGACCGCGAGCGCCCGATCGCGCGGGCCGTAGCAACCGAGCGCGTCGACAGTGTCGGCCAGCCCGTCGACGTGCAAGCCTCGCGTGGCGAGCAGCAACGCAGCGACCGCCAGCATCCCGGCGAGTGCGCTGTGCGCCCCGAACGCCCACAACCCCGCCCACAGCACCGCGGCGGCCCCCGCGCCCAGCACAACGCCGACGAGAGGCAACGCGATCATGGTGCCGCGGCCGATCCGCCCGCCGCGCAGCGGAAGCACCGTGGCGAGCGCGAATGCGCCGGCGACAGAACGGATCACGTGACGTCTGTCACCGACGCTTCGTCGAACGTCGCCATCGACGCCAGCGTCGCCACCGCTGCTCGCAGGATCGGCAGCGCCATCAGCGCGCCGGTGCCCTCACCGAGCCGCATGTTCAACTCGACGATCGGGTCAAGTTCCAGTCGGGCCAGCGCCAGGGAATGGGCAGGCTCGACCGAGCGGTGACCGGCCTGCCACCACAGCCGCGCGCTGGGCGCGAACAGGTCGGCGACCAGCGCCGCGGCAGTCACGATCAGCCCGTCGAGTAGCACCGGGGTGCGGCGGGCTGCGGCTTGAGCGCAGAAGCCGGCAATCGCGCCAAGATCCGCTCCGCCGCAGGCTTGCAGCAGCGCGACCGGGTCGCCGGCGTGCCGGCGGGCCCGGTACAGCGCGTTGCGCACCGCCGTCGTCTTACGCATCCATGCCACATCGTCGATCCCCGTGCCGCGGCCGACCGCCGCGGCCGGCTCAGTGCCGGTGATCGCCGCGACCAAAGCCGTTGCCGCGGTGGTGTTTCCGATCCCCATGTCACCGGCGATCAACAGGTCGGCGCCAGCGTCGACTTCCTCGTCGGCGATCCGCCGGCCGGCCTCGACGGCTGCGCAGGCCTCGTCGGCCGTCAGCGGGTTTTCGGTGGCGAGGTTGCGACTGCTCCGCCGCACCTTGTGCGCGCCGATCGCCGGGGTCAGCGGCTCGTCGCAGTCGACCGCGATGTCGACGACCCGCACCTGGGCCCCGGCCGCCTCGGCCAGCACGTTGACCGCAGCGCCGCCACCCGCCATGTTCGCGACCATCTGCGCAGTCACTTCCGCCGGATACGCGGACACACCGTCTGCCGTCACACCGTGGTCGCCGGCAAACACGACCACCCGCACGAGATCGAATTGCCGTGGCGGGCAGCGGCCTTGGCAGGCGGCCGCCCACACCGACAGGTCTTCCAGCCGTCCCAGTGAGCCCGGCGGCTTGGTCAGCGACCTCTGGCGGGCGAGGGCGGCCGCGGCTGCGTCGGCGTCGGGTGCCGCGACGGGCGCGAACTCAACGGCGCTCACCGTGGTTCCTTCACGGTGAGCGGTTGGCCGGCCACAACCAACACCACGCGGTCACAAAGCTCGGCCAAGCGCTGGTTGAGTGAGCCCAACTCGTCGGCGAATTGGCGTCCCGACGCGGTGGCCGGTACCACGGTCAGGCCTACCTCGGGGCTGACGATCACCAATGATGTCCTGAAACCCGTTATCGCAGAAAGCAATTCGTCGATATCCGCATTGCCCCCTGGAGCGGCGAGCCATCCGCCGATGTCGTCGACCAACGTCGCGATCGCCGGGTCCGCTCGGAGTTCTGCTGCGACGTCATCGGTTTCGACCGTGCGCCAGTGCGCGGGCCGGCGGGTGCGGTGGGCGTCGATGCGGGCCGACCAATCGGGGTCGTCGTTGTCGGAAGCCGGCCCGGTCGCCACGTAGCGCACCGGCCGGCCCGGACCCGCCGCGTCGGCGATGGCCGATTCCGCCCACTGCGACTTGCCCGACCGGATGCCGCCGAGCACCAACGTCCGCACGGCCGTCAGCTGACGGCGTCGCCGCGTTTGACCGCCGGGCGCGGAGTGCGCATCCGGCGCAGCTGAGACGCCCGGCTGGCAGCGTAAAAGCCCAGCCGCCAAGGGCTTTCGGTGTTCTTCGGAAACTTCTGGTCGACGAGGCGGTTGACTTTGCGGCCAAGGAAAAGCGCGCTGATGATCATGATCACCACCAGAACCATCATCGCCATCGAGACATACGCCGAGATCCGCGGCGGTAGCCCAAACGACACCGCGATCAGAACGAACGCCAGCGGCATGAACAGGCCGAGCAAGTTGCCGCGGGAATCGATCACGTCGCGCACGTATCTGCGCACCGGTCCCTTGTCGCGGGGAAGCAGGTAGTCTTCCTCGCCGGCCATCATCTTTTCGCGGCGGTCCGCCATGCTTTGGCGCTGCACGGCCTTGACCTCGCGGCGCTCGGCGCGGCTGAGCTTGACTTGCTTGCGCCGGCGCCTCGCTTCGGCGCTCGTCATCGGGGCGGGCGCCACCGGACGGCGTTTGTTTGCGTCGCGCTTGGGGGTGGGTCGGCCCTTTGGTTGGGTGGTCTTGCTGGACGTCGCGGGCTCGGCATCCACCGCATCGACGACCTCAGGTTCGGCCGTCGTGTCCTTCTTGCGACCCAGCAGACTCACGCCGCCAGGGTACTTCGGGCTTATTGTGCGGTGATCATGCGCGTGCTGATCGCCCCCGACAGCTATGGCGATTCACTGTCGGCCGTCGCGGCAGCCGAAGCGATCGCCGCGGGATGGCACCGGGCCCGGCCCGCTGACGTGCTGACCCGCGCGCCGCAGTCCGACGGCGGTCCCGGATTCGTCGACGTGCTCGCGGCCCGGCTCGGCACGAAGAAGACGGCACGGGTGTCAGGTCCGCTGGACCGCGATGTCGATGCCGAGTGGTTGTTCGATCCGCCGACCGCGTACCTCGAATCCGCGCAGGCCTGCGGACTCGGCGCTCTCGGCGGCCCGCCGACGCCGCAGACCGCGCTGGCCGGGCACACCCGCGGTGTCGGCCAGCTGATCACGGCCGCGCTTCATGCGGGCGCCACGCGAATCGTGGTCGGCCTCGGCGGCAGCGCCACGACAGACGGCGGCAAGGGGATGGTCGAGGCGCTCGCCGCGCATGGGAGGAACACGACGGGCTCCAGCTTCAGCCGGGCTCGAGAGCAGCTGAGCGGCGTCGAATTGATCGCCGCCACCGATGTCGATCACCCGCTGCTCGGGCAGAGGGGTGCGGCGCACGTGTTCGGGCCGCAGAAGGGCGCCGACGAGCACACGGTGGCCGCACTCGAGCGCCGGCTCGCCGGCTGGGCCGAGGAATTGGACGCAGCCGCGGGCCGCCGGATCCGCGACGCCGAGGGCGCGGGCGCAGCGGGCGGGCTGGGTGCGGCACTGCTGTCGCTGGGTGCGCGGCGCGAGTCCGGCGCCGCCCTGATCGCCGCCAGCACCCACCTGGCCGACGAGTTAGAGCGTGTTGACCTGGTGGTCACGGGGGAGGGGCGCCTCGACGAGCAGTCACTACACGGCAAGGTGGTCGGCGCGCTGACCGCCGGTGCGCTGCAGCGCCGGACGCCGGTCCTGGTGCTGGCCGGCCAGGTGGCGCTCGACGAACCGGCGCTGCGCGGAGCCGGGGTACGTGCTTTCTCGTTGAGCGAATACGCCGGCTCGGTGCGGCGCGCTATTGATGACGCCGCAAATCAGCTGGCAGGGCTAGCGCACAGGGCCGCTACCGAACTACAGGAATAGGGGGGCAACAAGGTACCGTTGAAACAATCAACGTGAGCGTTCATCCGAGACGGTGCGCAGAGGAGATGTGATGACTGTTCAGGACACCTCGTCCACCGCCACCCAGGGCGTGGTGCTGACCGACGCGGCGGCCGCCAAGGCCAAGGCGCTGCTCGATCAGGAGGGTCGCGACGACCTCGTGCTGAGGATTCAGGTCGAGCCGGGCGGCTGCGCCGGCCTGCGCTACAGCCTGTTTTTCGACGACAACTCCGTGGACGGCGACGTCACCTCCGAGTTCGGCGGCGTCACCCTGACCGTCGACCGGATGAGCGTGCCATATCTGCAGGGCGCGACCATCGACTTCGTCGACACCATCGAGAAGCAGGGCTTCACCATCGACAACCCCATGGCCACCGGCTCGTGCGCCTGCGGGGACTCGTTTAACTGACCCGGTCGCTTCCTGTATCCCGGACAAAGACTGGCGCTCAGTACTGGCTGCCCGACCGGAGCAGATACTGACACACGTATAGACGGCCGTCGGCAGACAGCAGAGTCGCGGTGGCCTGTTCGTCCCGTTC